>NZ_JACJDY010000044.1:0-8814 GCF_014163785.1 Pseudoalteromonas sp. SR43-7
ATGTTTAAAGTACTTATGGCAAACTGATGTCTCAGGCATAGCAGTTGTGACTTATGTGGGTTGTGGTGATTTACATAAGATCATAAATTGCTGTGCCTGTCACGTTTTGGGGATTCGTCAGCCCTATGGGGCGTTCGCCTGAATTTTGGGTTTGGAGTTCTATTATTTGTTTATCTTTTGGTATTGTTCACCTTGTTGGTTTAAAACAACAATGGGCAAGCTTGTGAGTAAAGTGTAATCTAATAAAGAATCAAACAAGGGCTATTACAATTGGCTTTTGGTAAAGCATTATATTTATAGTTAACTACTGGTCACCAATAATTGACGGAACAAGGAATATTAAAATGGATAAAATGTCAGTTCACATAAACTCTAAACCTTTAGAAACTTACCCGCAAAAACAAATTTTAAAGGTGGTAGCTGATGAAGTAACCGAAAAAGCGACTGTGCACAAAGCAGCGGTTCAAAGTGACCAAGTGGATATATCTGAAGAAGGAAAAGAAAAAAGTCTGGAAGATCAAAATCGTGAAGCGTTACGTAAATTATCAGGCAATGAAGATGCAAGTCAGGCATCACAATCTGAAGAAGATCCTATTGATGAACAGATTGCTGAAATACAAGAAAAGATAGAAAAACTACTACAGGAAACTGCATTATTACGCAGTAAAGATGATGAAGAGTCGCAGGCTAAAGTGAGGGTACTAGAAGCAGAAATTACCGGGCTTAACACTCAACTTATTGAATTATTGAGACAGCAATTAGAATCGGGTAAATAACAAGCACAGTAAAAATATGCAAAAGGTAATTGGAGACAAGAACGTTATTAATAACAATAATAAAGACGCTCACCTTAATCTTAAAACTAAAGGGGTTAACCCCTGATCTTACTGATCAAATTACTTAATTAACCAAAGTGGCTTATTTAAAGCCGCTACTTACTTTAAAAGCGCAGCGGCTTTTATTTGCTTTATGAATTAGTTTGCTGTCATCAACATTAGCTTTGCCTCTTTACCGTCTGTTAATACTGCGACGTTACCTTTATCAGTTATAAACACATCTCTTAACCTGCCTGCAGCCTTAGGAAATACCTGAGACTGGGTAAATTCACCATTGGCCAGATTAACGCTGTAGAGCTTTTTATCAACAAGAGTAGTGATTAGCACATGTTGTTGTAATGAAGGAAAAGCTGCATGTTTAGAACCGTAATACGCCATGCCTGATGGCGCTATTGATGGCGTCCAATTAACACTTGGTTTTTGCATGCCTTTATATTCGGTAAATGGTGAAATACGAGCTTGCGAGTAATCTTTGCCATAGGTGATTACCGGCCAGCCGTAATTAGTGCTAGCGGTTAAGTAGTTTAGCTCGTCACCGCCTGCAGGGCCGTGCTCGTGGCTAACAATTTGCTGCGTATCGTAATCATAAACTAAGCCTTGAGGGTTACGATGACCAAGTGAGTAAACAGCATGTGCATTTAGGTTTTTGTGATTAATAAATGGGTTATCTGTTGGAATGGTCCCATCTAGGTTTATACGTAATATTTTACCAAGTTGGCTGGTGATAACTTGTGCTTGCTCTCTAAAGTCAAAACCATCGCCCGTTGAAACTAATAACGTATTGTCGGGTAGGATAAGGGCGCGACCAGCGTAATGTTGTGGTGTGTTTTTATCAGTCGCTACTTTATAAATAACGTGTGGCTTTGAAAAGTCAGTGCCATTAAACGTGGCTTTGGCAACAACCAGCCTGTTTTCGCTTGCATCACCTTGGGCATAGGTAAAAATAACTTCTTTGGAGTCGTTATAATCTGGTGATAATACAATGTCGAGTAAACCACCTTGGCCTGCAACGTATAAACCTGTTAGGTTTAATTTTACTCTTGATTGCACGTTGTTTTTAACTATAACTACGTGGCCATCACGCTCTGTAATTAACCATGTGCCGTTTGGTAGTTCAACCATGCTCCACGGAGACTGTAATTGCGTAGCCAGTGTTTTTGTACTGTATTGCTCCTTTGGTAGCGCAACATCTGCATTAACAGAAAACGAAAAAAGCGAAAGCAAAGTAAAAAAAGAGATACATTGTTTACGGGGCAAGCCTTTGCTAGCATGGCTAGCATAAGAGAAAAGCTTTATTTTAATTTGAGATAACCATGTCGTTTTTAACACGTATATTGCCTTCATTTTTAGTTTCTTGGTTACTTACATTCACACTTGCTAGCTTGTTTCATAGCCAATACGTTGTCAATCAATTAGTTAATGTAGGTGTAGTGGTGCGCTTTAGTGATCGCGTTAGTTTAACGCTTGATGATTGGTTAGGCCTATTACCTACCTACGGCGCTATTATTGCCGTAGCACTTGCCATCGCTTTTTTTGTTACCGCAAAGCTTAATAAAAAGGTTCAAAAATACAGTACTCAGCTATTTGTTATTGCTGGCATTGTGGCATTTGCTATTGTGTTAATTGCCATTGAATCAATTATGAATATTCATATTATAGCCGGCGCAAGAGGCTGGGGTTTTTATGCTCAACTGCTTGCGGGCGCGGTAGGTGGTTTGGCGTTTTCGCAATTAGTTAAGGCAACTAAAACCCAAAAAGCGTGTTAGATGTGTGAATATAAATACGGCTTATACGTTATTTAGTGATTAATAAATAAAGGCCGCTGTTTATTGTAAACAGCGGCCTTTAAATATGACCTTTAGAATTTAATTAAAAAATTAAACTAATTAGTTTGTAGCTACTTAGCCCAAAAATTAGGATTAAAACGGGTAGGGTAATCAGGTTTAATACCAAAGAGTTAGTGTAGTTTCCCATAACCCCTTTTTGATTAACCAGCCATACAAGGTAGGTGCTAACAATAGGGAGTAATAACCCGTTAGCCGCCTGTGCGAATATAATCACCGCGACAGGGTCTAAACCGAGTGACGCCACCGCAGCACCAAACAATAAAATAACAATAGCGACGCCTTTAAAGCGCGTGTTACTCATATCGTTAGACCATCCTAACATGCCACACACGGCGTAAGCACCGGCAAGCGGCGCTGTAATAGCACTTGTTAAACCTGCAGCAAATAAGCCAATAGCAAAAAAGTAATGAGCGGCATCGCCAAGCAATGGCTCTAGCTGCACAGCCATGTTAGCCGCACTAATTTTCCCCGCATCGGTGCCATAAAATGCAACTGAAGCTGTAGATAAAATAGCTAAAGTGATCACACCGCCTAAAGTGATTGATAGGCCTGTATCAACATTTGTTTGTTTAATCACTTTTTGCATGTCGCTGTTACTGTCGTGTCTAGCAGCGAGTACGCCGGAGTGCAAAAATAAGTTATACGGCACAATGGTAGTACCAACTAAAGCTAGTATGGTTGTAATAGAGCCTTCAGGCATACTAGGAATAAAACCAGCAAATACATCACCCAGTGAAGGCGCTGCCATTACAAGTGTTGAGATAAACACTAAGCTCATTAAAATAACGAGTAAAATTAGCGCGTTTTCAACCACTTTATGTTTGCCGCTATACAGTAAAGCTGCACTAAAAAAAGCAATAAGTGGTGTCCATAGTTGGGAGCTAACTTGAGGGAATATTTCAATTAATCCCATGCTAGCGCCACTTAAATTACCCGCTTCATAAGCTGCACTGCCCACACCAATCGCGCTAATGACTAAAAATATAGCTAAAGATTTAAATAAAGGCGTTTGAATATGTGCTCTGAGCGCTTGAGCTAAATCTTGCCCGGTAGCAACGCCAAGGCGCGCCGCCATAGATTGTAATAATATAGTGGCAACTACTGAAAACAGTAATGTCCATATAAGTGCAAAACCAAAGTTTGCACCTGCCACGCTGGCGGTAGTAATTGTTCCTGGCCCAATGAAGGCTGCAGTGACGAGTAGTCCTGGTCCTAATCGCATAATTGACCTTAATAGTGCTAATGCATGTTGCTATTTAAAGTTACATCTTACGTTTAAAATCAATAATTATACGCGATGCCTGTTGTGTTAAAGCTGTCACTTACAGTAAGTGCCTTGCAGCAGGATTCGCTCCTTGACGATTTCTTTTTTATAAGCATATGTTAAAAAAGGGCGCGTAGGATACCAACTTGTATATAAATTTAAAGGGGATACAGTGCGTTTGCATGAATTTTAAACGAATATATAAGCGAATTAAATGAATGATGCCGATATTTATATTGGCATCATTATATTTACTTTATTAGGTTTTTAATCGCTTCTAAGCCTTTTTTTAGGGTATCTGCATCGGTAGCATAGTTAATACGAATACACTCGTGCTTGTGCGCCCAATCATCGTCAATGCCGATAAAAAAGTTATGACCTGGGATCACATACACGTCTTGCTCTTTGAGTTGTTGATACAATACCTCGCTTGTTATTTTTGCATCTTTAAACCACAGCCACATAAAAAATGCACCTTCAACTTTGTGCAAATAAACAGGCAGTTCGGCAAATACTTCATCAAATAATTCAATCGCGATTTGTGCTTTATTACGATAAAAAGGCAGTACAACGTTGTGGCACAGTGGCAGTAGTTCGTTGTCGTTAATTAAGCGTGTTACTAAGCTTGGGCCAATACTATTTGGCGATAACACCATGCTGCCGTTTACGCGGCCAATTGCTTTAATAATCTCATTGTTTGCAACTATAATACCGCTGCGTAAACCCGGTAGGCCAAGTTTTGAAAGTGACATACATAAAATAATATTTGAGTTCCACGTTAGGTTTGCATCGGTGTAAATACAACCTGGGAACGGATCGCCATATGCGTTATCAATAATGAGTGGAATACCATATTGCTTAGCAAGTAAATCAAGGTGTTTTACTTCATCATCAGTAATTACATTACCTGTTGGGTTAGTAGGGCGTGATACGCACAGCGCGCTTATGCTGCTGTCGTTTGCTAGTGTTTTTTCAACTGCTTTAAAATCAATGACGTATTTAAACTGTTTTGATGTGCTGCCTGTATTCAAAATTTCGATATCAGGCTTTATGGCAACAAACATATCAGCCGATAAACCTTGATCGGCATAACCTATGTACTCTGGCGCAAGGGGAAATAAAATCTTTTTATGGCTGCCATCCGGCATTTCGCCTGCCAACATATTAAACAGCACAAAAAAGTTAGCTTGGCTGCCATTGCCAAGTGCTACATTATCGGCACTAATATCCCATGCGTACTCTTTACTTAGCTGGCCAGCTAATGCTGCTCTAAACTCGTCGTTACCGGTTGGGCCATCGTAGAGCCCAAATACTTGCGATACTTTATTGCTGGCAACAAGTTTTTGTAATTCACTTAAAAAAACCTCATTTACTTGTGGTACTAATGCGGGATTACCGCCACCCAGCATAACAATATTAGGATTGTTACTGTTTTTAGCCCCGCCTAAGTCTTCCATTAATTGGGTAATGCCGTTGGGTTGTGTAAATTTAGTGCCAAAGTTTGAGTAGTTCATAATGCATAGCGTTTGTTAATAATGGGGAGGGCAGTATAGCGTAAATATAGGGCTTAAATCCGATGATGAGAATAATTCAATGCTAAGATTTACAGCTAGTTAAAGTAATGTAATTCCTTATAAAACAAAGGCTAAGTTAAGACTTTTTAACGCCATACAAAAACTCTTCGCCGCAGTCCATATACAAATCAAATTTGGCCATGACTTTGGTGAACATGGGGGCGTGTAAAAACTCGTTTAACCATGCACGAACATGCGTATATTCACTTTGTAAGTACCAGTGTTTATCTACACGGGCAAACTGTCTAATAAATGGCAGCAGGGCATAATCGGCTAGACTTTTTTCATCGCCCATTAAGTATTTATGCGTGGTTAGTTTTGCTTCAAATTGCTTAATAAACTCTTCGCAGGCTTTTTGGTAATAAATTTGTGCCATGCCTTTTGTACGAGCATAAAATTTGTACTTTTCGAGCACAGGTTTAAATTGCGTATCGTTTAGCTTAATTAACTCAAGCATGCGCTCAAGTGCTAATGGGTCTTGAGTATGCAGTAAATTATGCGGATCGTTTTGCTTTAAAGCCCACAGCATAATATCTAGGCTTTCATCTATAACTTGGTTATTAGGCAGTAATAAAACAGGCACAGTGTCTTTAGGCGATATTTGCAATAGATGCGGCGGTTTATTTTTAGTTTTTATAGCGCGTAGTAGTACTTGTTGCTCTGCCATTAAAATACCCATTCGTGCACGCATTGCGTATGGGCAGTGTTGTAATGAATATAATAATGGCAATGTCATGTTAGTTACCTTAGCTGTTTAGGCCTTCCACATACTGCTGGCGGGTTTGTACTTTAACCAAGCTATTTAAGTGTTCAACCGCTTGTGTTTGCCCGTTAATTAAATCTTGAAAATGCGCAAGTAACACGGCTTTATCCAGTTTTTCTTTATCGCCTGAACCAATGTCGGTTAAATCAATCATAAATTCGTCAAATTTGTCGGCAAAGTCACTCACAATATCCATGTTTAAAAATTGCTCATGGTTATAAATACTTGGGTAGCCGCCTTTTTGTTTATCAATAGCAAAGCTAATACCTTTAACATTGGTAACGGTGGTTTCTTTTTTACAGCTCAGCATACAGCTTGCGTCAATACGTGGTTTTTTACATCCTACTGTTTGCTGAAAAAAACACTGTCGGCTGGTCATCATTAGTATTGGATGATAAATGCTGTACATCATTTTAAAGTTGTTAGGGCGTTTAATATTACGCATTTGTGGTTTGTTTATTTCGTTTGAAATAAACGCGCCTTTTGCGTTTAAATCTTCTTGTAGTGTTAGTAACGCATAAGAGTTTGTGGTGTTTAACAACGGGCCTGCAATCCAGTCAATACCCATTTGTACTGCTTTAAATGCAACGCCTGTGTTGTTACTAATAATAAGCTTAGGTTTTACAACCTCGAGCAAACGTACCGCTTCTTCAAAATCTTTACCAATTAACACCGCCGGAAACCACGGAATTAACTGTGGGTGCTCTAAAAATACATTAATGTATTTATCGTTATCGGTTCTAAAGCTCTCTGGTAATTTAAAGTAAACATCGCCACCTGTTAAATCACATAGGTGAACGTCTTTTATGTCCGATATTAAAATAGAGAGTGTTGTTTTGTTATCGGCTTTAGGGTGGTTTACTAGTTTTGGCAGTTCAACAGGGGCGAGGACGTCTTTGCCTTCGTTTAATAAAAACGCGACTTGCTTTTTAATACGGGCAAGCTCTTTAAACGGAATGCTTAAGTTGTTGCCTAAGTTTGAGTAACCCATATTTTTAATTTCAAAATTGGCATTACTAAACGTTTTAAAGCGTTTATCAATAGCGGCTATATCAACAACCGATTTATCGGCGGTTTGCATAGGCATTTGCGATTGAACTTCAAAGCGTAGAGGTTGAAGGGCGCTTTGCTCTGCTAGGGTGTTGTGGTGTTTATCGTTTATTGTCAGTGTTATTGTAAATGGCTGGTTTAATTGGCCGCTAAACTCAAAGCGTAGTTCTCGTTTTGAAATATCTAAAAACTCAATTTTCTTTTTAACTAACGTATCAATGTCATTTTTTTCTGCGGCGAGCTCTTGCTGTGCATCGTAAATTTGCACAACCGAAATCGCGTTACTCTTTTCGTTAGCGTGATCAAAGCTATGGTCGCGCGGGTTGTCGGTAAACATGTTTTTTGTCATGTCACCTTGCAAAAACTTATTAGTAAAATTACGGTTAAATACTTTGTATAAGCTTGAATCATCTTCAATTAAATTACCTGTTTGTACAAAGGTATCTATTTGTTTGCGCCAGCTATCAATAACGGTATGTACGTAGTTAGCACCTTTAATGCGGCCTTCTACTTTTAACGAGTCGACACCTGCGGCTACCAGCTCTGGCAAATCAAAATAGGCTGAATTGTCTTTTAAGTTTAACGGATGTTTGTTACCCATAGCCGTTGGCTCGTATTCATCACGACATGCTTGTGAGCAACGACCACGGTTACCTGAGTTACCCACACTTACTGAGCTTGAATAACATTGCCCCGAAAACGCAATACACAATGCACCATGTACAAACACCTCGGTCAATACATCGCATTTGTGCGCTACATCGGTCAGTATTTTAATTTCAGTTAAGTTAAGCTCGCGCGATAAATTTACACGTGTAGCGCCAATGCGCGCTAAAAACTCAACCTGTGATTCGTTATGCGTAGTTAACTGAGTTGATGCGTGAATATGCAAAGTAGGAAAGTGCTTTTTAACAATGTTGAACAACCCTAAATCTTGCACAATAATGCCATCGAGCGTGGTATTTACGAGTTGGTTAAGTAGCTTAAATAGCGCGCCCATTTCGTGCTCTAATATAACTACATTAAGTGTTAAAAATATTTCACAGCCGTATTCATGGGCTAGGCGAAGTGCGCCGTTAAGCTCATCAAACGAAAGATTAGACGCTCGGTTACGTGCATTAAAGGTATCTAATCCACAATAAACCGCATTAGCACCGGCTACAATGGCGGCTTTTACTGCGTTAACATCACCGCCTGGGGCTAATAGTTCAATCTTTCTACTCATTACAATGTCGCTTCGCTCATATTTAATTGCCGCGAATTTTATATGGTTAAGCACGTTAATGCTATTTATTGAGGGATATAATAAAGACTAATACCAATTCGCTTAATTAAGTGATCTATTTTGAGGCTGGAAAAACGTGTTGATAGCTAGGCAAAAAATTCGCTATTTAGTTGTTCTCGGCAATTGCTCCTGCATTGCTCTACCTTCTGCATCCATGCAGTCGTAAATGAGAATTTTTTAACACAGGTAGCGACA
>NZ_JACJDY010000045.1:0-6135 GCF_014163785.1 Pseudoalteromonas sp. SR43-7
GTGACAGGCACTAGTGATGCACCTGACAGCACCATCACGGTGACGTTTACAGATGCAGCAAATGCTACTCAAAGCATTGATGTACAAACCGATGCCAATGGTAACTGGAGTGCGACACCAACAGGCACATTAGCCGAAGGGAATTATAGCGTTAGCGCCAACATCACCGATGCCGCAGGCAACACAGGTACCGGCACTGACAGTGGCGAAGTGGATGTAACTGCTCCTGAACTTGAAATTATTCCATCGTTTTTATTAGGTAATTTAGTTTCTCTTTCGGGGGATTCTGATTTACCGGGAGGCTCTGTAATCACTATTACAGAGTACCTAGTTGGTGGGTTAGTTGGCGCAACTTATACAGCAACGACAAATCCTGATGGTACCTGGGGTCTTGCAAACATAACAGTACCTTTACTAAACCTTGCCTATGTGACTGCCAGTGCAACGGATGCCGCTGGTAATGTCAGAACAATCAATACACTTGATTTTGATAACGTAGCACCAGAATTAACCGTTAGTGTTGATGCTTTATCTAATGACAGTACGCCAGTAATTAGCGGCACCACCGATATGGGGCAAGGCACTGTAATTAATATAACCGTGACTGATAGTGAAGGAGAAAGCCAAGCGTTTACTGCGACAGTTCAAGCCGGTGGCGACTGGTCTGTTGCTGTACCTGCAGAGCTAGCGCAAGGTCAATATATCGTTGTTGCAGAGGTTAGAGACAGTGTTGGTAATTTAACAACGCAGCAGGCTCAAGGTGAAATAGATAGCGTTGCTCCTACATTAATTGTGAACGAAGTTAACGCGACAATAGATACAACCCCTACAATTTCAGGCACGAGTAATGAGATTGGTGCTGATGTAACCATCCTTATCGGCGGTCAAACACTAACAGCAACAGTGGGTATTGATGGCAATTGGCAAGTAGATGTCCCCGTAGCACTTGTTGATGGTGATTATACGGCTCAAGTAAGTGTTACCGATGATGCTAATAATACCAGCAGCACGACTATTGATTTAACAATTGATACCCAAGTACCTGTTATTGTACTTAATGACATAACTGTATTTAACACTGAGACACCAGTTATAAATGGTACTTCAACTGAACCACAGGATACGGTGGTCGATATTGTTATTACAGATAGCAACGGTGATATACATACTTTAACTGCAATAGTTGATGCTAACGGCGATTGGCAAGTTACGGCGCCAAGTTTGCCTGATGGTAATTATGATGTAGAGGTAAGTATTACCGATGATGCTGGCAATCAAGGAGTGGATACAGGCTCGAGCTTTATTGATACTCAAGCACCAAGTATTACTATAAACGCATTAGGTACAATTAATGACAGCACGCCAACTATTTCAGGCACATCCAATGAACCTGAAAACACGAGTATTACAGTAACTGTGACCGATGCAGATAGTACCGAGACTTACACAACTGTTGTTGGTGCAGGTGGTGCTTGGACTGTAGATATTACAGATGCACTGACTGATGGTGAAGTTGCAGTTTCTACAAGTGTTACTGATGCCGCAGGGAATGAATCAGTTGCAAATAGTACCGCAATGTTAAATACCAATGCGCCTACAATTAATATTAATACAATTATTGATACAAACGATCAAACACCAGCAATATCAGGCACAAGTAGTGCGGCAGATAACACAGAAATCACGGTTGTTATAACTGACGTTAATAACGTTTCACATACTGTAACTACAACTGTGGTAGGTGGGATTTGGAGTGTTGATGCGACAGATATTCTACCTGAAGGTGAATTTACTGTTTCGGCAAGTGTAACTGAAGGAGGCTTAACGAGTAATACAACAGGTAGCGGTGTTATCGATTTAACTCCACCAGCCCTTAATATTACACCGCTTACAATTTCAAATGATACAACGCCAACAATTTCAGGCACAACTACAGCTCCACAAGGCGCCATAGTCGCTATTTTAATTACAGATAGCTTAGGTGTAGAGCAAACGGTTAATGCTACTGTTGGTGCAAATGGCACATGGTCAGTCGCTGCAAGTACAGAGTTGAGCGAGGGCACTTACACGGTTTTAGCTTCAACAACAGATACTGCAGGTAATCCTGTAAACACAAGTATTACAGGGGAAGTTGATATAACAGCACCAGTTGTAACTATTAGCAATATTGTTGGAAGTACTGATCTAACTCCAAGTATTTCTGGAAGTGTGACAGGTGCCAATGTGGGTGATGCTGTTGCAGTGGTATTCACTGATGCACAAGGTAATGAGCATACTGTAAATACAACAGTTCAAACTGGTGGTGTATGGTCTGTAGAGGCAACTAGCTCTCTATCACAAGGAGATTATTCAGTTGAAGTATTTGTTACTGACAGCGCGGGTAATACCGGGGACGCAACAAATACAGCAACTATTGATACAATTGCTCCCGAAATTAGTATTGATCAAAGTTCATTAATACTAACTCAAGATAGCACTCCATTAATTAGTGGCACATCAAACGAGCCAAATACAAACGTTTTCGTTACGTTTACTGACTCAGCTGGCGCATCGCATCAAATTACCGTTCAAACGGATGCTAATGGAGACTGGCAAGCCGCTGCAGACAACGTATTAGCAGAAGGTGTTTACAGTGTTTCGGCAACGATTACTGATAGCGCAGGAAATACCTCTGTTGATAGTAAAACGGGTGGCGAAGTAGATACAGTAGGGCCAGAGCTTACTATTGTGCCTTCGTTCGTGTTAGGGCAGCTTGTATCTTTATCTGGTACTTCTGATTTAGGTGAAGGTAAAACAGTCACTGTTAATTTAGAATTAGCAGGTGATTTGGCTAACTTAACATACGATGTAACAACTGATGCCAATGGCGATTGGGTGTTATTAGGCCTAGCGGTTAATATTATTGGCTTATCGGTTGTTGAAGCCTCTGCAACTGATGAAGCGGGTAACACCACCACTATTACAACTGCAGATGTAGATGCTTCAACGCCATTACTTAATGCGGTGGTTGACTTTGTAACTGGCGAGGGAGATTTACCAATAATTAGCGGTACGACCGACCAAGCCCCAGGCACCGAAGTGCTAGTGAGAGTGGTAGATAGCGATAACATAGCACAAGATTTGGTTGCCATAGTGCAGGCAGATAATTCATGGGCTGTACAGGTTCCTCAATCACTTGCTGAGGGCGTGTTTACTGTAACTGTAAATGTATTAAGTGAAGTCGGAATAACAGCTACACAGCTGATAAGCAGTGTAGTGGATACCATCTCGCCAACGCTTAATTTGCAAGTGATTGGTACAACGTCAGATTCTACTCCAATTATTCAAGGGACTAGCGATTTAATTAATGGTGTGGTAGAGATTCAGCTGGATGGAGGCTCAGTACTAACAACAACAGTGAATGCAGCAGGGCTATTTTCACTGGAAGTTGATGCGCTGACTGAAGGACAGCATGTTGCCAACGTGAGTATCACTGATGATGCCGGCAATGTAGTAACACAAACGCTCGAGTTTGTTGTTGATACGTTAGTGCCTGTGGTAGATATTTTACCGTTGAGCATCAGCAATACTGACATTCTAACTATTTCTGGTACTTCTGAAGAAGCTCAAGGCACAGACATTGATGTAACTGTGATAGATAGTAACGGCAACGCAACAGTATTTGATGCCCTTGTTGGTAGCGATGGCACGTGGTCATTAGTAACCACTAGTCTACCTGATGGTATATATAGTGTATTCGCAAGTATTACTGATGCTGCGGGTAATGTAGGCCAGTCTGTTACTGAGCAAGTGACGATTGATACCATACCGCCATCGTTAGAAATAGACGCCTTTGGTGTACTTAATACATTAACGCCTACTATTACTGGCACCAGTGACGAAGAAACCGGTAGCTTAATCACGGTTAATATTACCGACTCTGCAAACACACTTTATGAAGTTACCACAACGGTATTAGGAGATGGCACGTGGCTTGTTGTTGCACCTTTACTTGCTGAGGGCGATTTAACCATAGAAGCTATTAGTATTGATAACGCAGGCAATATAGCAACGGTGACGCAAACGGGCGTTGTGAGCACCACTTTACCGAGTCTATTAATTAACCCAATAATAGATACAAGCGATACAACCCCTACTATTAGTGGTACTACCGATGTAATAAACGGTAATGTAGAAGTTGTTATTACAGATAGCAGTGGTAATGCAACAACCTATAACACTCAAGCTATTTCTGGTGTATGGACATTAATACCGACCACTCCATTAGCTGAAGGTGCATTTACGGTTGATGCGACAGTCGAAAACTTAAACCTTACAAGCTCTACAAGTCTTAATGGCATAGTTGACTTAACTCCGCCTACAATTGAAATTAATGAACTTGCAGTTACGAATAACTCACTGCCAACCATCTCAGGTACAAGTGATGCTCCGGCCGGTACAACCATAAGCGTAGTACTTACTGATGCTAATAGTGATTCGCAAACATTAACTGCGCAAGTGTCAGGTAACGGAACTTGGTCAGTCACAGCTGTTACGCCGCTTAGTGAAGGCGGTTTTAGTGCTACTGCAACAGTTAGTGATGCTGCAGGAAACTCATCAAGCGATACCATGGTTTCAAGTACTGATTACACAGCACCTATTGTATTTATAGACCCTATTGCAGTAGGCCAAGATACCACACCGACTATTACAGGCTCAGTAACCGGAAGTTTTGCGGGAGCTGCAGTTATGGTGATGTTTACTGACGCACTAGGTGAAACACACAATGTTTCAACAACAGTAAACACAGATGGGTCGTGGAGTGTTACAGCTTCGCAGCCTCTTAGTGAAGGGAACTACAGCGTTGATGTAAGCGTACTTGATAATGCTGGTAATATTGGCGAGCAATCAATAAGCAGCATAGTTGATTCAGGCATAGTAATTAACTCTGGTTTAGAATTAACAGCTGATAGCACACCTAAGATCACCGGTACCGCAGGAGCAAATGAAGATATTACCGTAAGCTTTATAGATGAAAGCGGTACTGTTGTAACCAAAGATACAACAGCGGGTGAGACAGGTGTATGGAGCGTATCACCAGACAATGCTTTACTCGATGGAGCATACACTGTAACGGCTACCGCTACTGATGAATCTGGAAATGTTACTTCAAGTGGAAGCTTATCTGGGTTAGTGATTGACTCAACGCCGGTAGACTTCGAAGTGTCTAACTATTACTGGGGCATACTAGGAATAGGTCTAACTGCAGAAGGCACAGTAGAAGAAGGAAATAGTGTATATGTTGTAGGAGCAAACCTACTTGGCCTTGAGGTGTTAAACCTAAACTTAAATGTGCTAGAAAGCGCTATGGAAATTCAACCTGATGAGAATGGAAATTGGAGTTCATTATTATCAGTTCTTGATTTAGGTTCTTGGTCTGATTATCGCTTTATCACAGTTGATGAAGCCGGTAATTATTTAATTAAGGATATTAATGACAATATTATTGACCAAGGAAACGACCCACAACTTGCTAGCGCAGGAAGCAGTGCAAGCGTTGCTTCCGGCGACACAATCCCTGAATCATTTAGTGAGGAGTCGGCTTTAGGCGATACAACCCCTAATGAAGTTTCAAGCAACAACGTATTAAGCACTGAAACGATTGATTTAGGTAACTTGAGTGGTCTATCAACACCTGAGCAAACGGTGCAAGTGAGTTCGGCGGAGCCACTTAACATTAATGACGTAATCATTGATGAAGATGCAGAGCAGCTTATAGCGCTAAATACACTGGTTGAGGATGAAGGCTCTGCAATTGCTTATACTCCAGCTCAAAGTGGAGGAAGCATTGATGCAGCAGCACCTGCGGTTGATGTACAAAATCAATCGGAAGAGATGATTAAACACTTAATTGAAAGTAGTAATAATCAAACGGATATTTAATATCAATAAAGCCCTCTTAATTATTTTTTGCGGGGGCTTACATTATTAAGCAAATTAATATTATTTATAACGAAATTTAAGAACAAAGGTGTCCCGTCCTAAAATACGTTGACGGTTTTAAATGAAGGCCAGTAGCTTTTGCTCCTGGTCTTTTTTATGCACTTGGTTTGGTGTTTTCATTCCTAAACTTAAATGCGGCCTCAATTCATTGTA
>NZ_JACJDY010000046.1:0-3013 GCF_014163785.1 Pseudoalteromonas sp. SR43-7
CATAAAACGCGTTTGGCGTTGTATGGTTAAGCCTCACGGGTAATTAGTACAAGTTAGCTTAATGGCTCACACCACTTCCACATCTTGCCTATCAACGTTGTAGTCTTCAACGGCCCTTCAGAGACTTTAAAAGTCTAGTGAGAACTCATCTCGAGGCCTGCTTCGCGCTTAGATGCTTTCAGCGCTTATCAGTTCCGAACGTAGCTACCGGGCAATGCCATTGGCATGACAACCCGAACACCAGCGGTTCGTTCACTCCGGTCCTCTCGTACTAGGAGCAACCCCTCTCAATTCTCAAACGCCCACGGCAGATAGGGACCGAACTGTCTCACGACGTTCTAAACCCAGCTCGCGTACCACTTTAAATGGCGAACAGCCATACCCTTGGGACCGACTTCAGCCCCAGGATGTGATGAGCCGACATCGAGGTGCCAAACACCGCCGTCGATATGAACTCTTGGGCGGTATCAGCCTGTTATCCCCGGAGTACCTTTTATCCGTTGAGCGATGGCCCTTCCATTCAGAACCACCGGATCACTATGACCTACTTTCGTACCTGCTCGACGTGTCTGTCTCGCAGTTAAGCTGGCTTCTACCATTACACTAACCGTACGATGTCCGACCGTACTTAGCCAACCTTCGTGCTCCTCCGTTACTCTTTAGGAGGAGACCGCCCCAGTCAAACTACCCACCAGGCACTGTCCGTAACCCCGATTCAGGGGCCAACGTTAGAACATCAAAACTACAAGGGTGGTATTTCAAGGACGACTCCACAACAACTAGCGTCGCTGCTTCAAAGTCTCCCACCTATCCTACACATGTAGGTTCAATGTTCAGTGCCAAGCTGTAGTAAAGGTTCACGGGGTCTTTCCGTCTAGCCGCGGGTACACAGCATCTTCACTGCGATTTCAATTTCACTGAGTCTCGGGTGGAGACAGCGTGGCCATGGTTACACCATTCGTGCAGGTCGGAACTTACCCGACAAGGAATTTCGCTACCTTAGGACCGTTATAGTTACGGCCGCCGTTTACCGGGGCTTCGATCAAGAGCTTCTCCCTAAGGATAACCCCATCAATTAACCTTCCGGCACCGGGCAGGTGTCACACCGTATACGTCATCTTGCGATTTTGCACAGTGCTGTGTTTTTAATAAACAGTCCCAGCCACCTGGTCACTGCGGCTCCCGTCCGCTTAGAGAGCAAGTCTCATCACAGATAGGAGCGTACCTTCTCCCGAAGTTACGGTACGATTTTGCCTAGTTCCTTCACCCGAGTTCTCTCAAGCGCCTTAGTATTCTCTACCTGACCACCTGTGTCGGTTTGGGGTACGATTCCATATAATCTGAAGCTTAGAGGCTTTTCCTGGAAGTATGGCATCAACAACTTCATCACCGTAGTGACTCGTCTCGTGTCTCAGTCTTAATAGCAACCCGGATTTACCTAAGTCGCCAACCTACTCACTTTCACATGGACTACCAACGCCATGCTTGTTTAGCCTGCTCCGTCCCCCCATCGCAATTATATCGAGTACAGAAATATTAATCTGTTTCCCATCGACTACGCCTTTCGGCCTCGCCTTAGGGGTCGACTTACCCTACCCTGATTAACATGGGATAGGAACCCTTGGTCTTCCGGCGTGGGAGTTTTTCACTCCCATTATCGTTACTCATGTCAGCATTCGCACTTCTGATACGTCCAGCATACCTCCCGGTACACCTTCAACCGCTTACAGAACGCTCCCCTACCACTCAGAATAAATTCTGAATCCGCAGCTTCGGTGCATAGTTTAGCCCCGTTACATCTTCCGCGCAGACCGACTCGACCAGTGAGCTATTACGCTTTCTTTAAAGGATGGCTGCTTCTAAGCCAACCTCCTGGCTGTCTGGGCCTTTCCACATCGTTTCCCACTTAACTATGACTTTGGGACCTTAGCTGGCGGTCTGGGTTGTTTCCCTCTTCACGACGGACGTTAGCACCCGCCGTGTGTCTCCCGGATAGTACTTTACGGTATTCGGAGTTTGCAAAGGGTTGGTAAGTCGGGATGACCCCCTAGCCTTAACAGTGCTCTACCCCCGTAAGTATTCGTCCGAGGCTCTACCTAAATAGATTTCGGGGAGAACCAGCTATCTCCCGGTTTGATTAGCCTTTCACTCCTAGCCACAGGTCATCCCCTAACTTTTCAACGTTAGTGGGTTCGGTCCTCCAGTTGATGTTACTCAACCTTCAACCTGCCCATGGCTAGATCACCGGGTTTCGGGTCTATACCTTGCAACTAGTCGCCCAGTTAAGACTCGGTTTCCCTACGGCTACCCTATTCGGTTAACCTCGCTACAAAATATAAGTCGCTGACCCATTATACAAAAGGTACGCAGTCACCCAACAAGTGGGCTCCTACTGCTTGTACGTACACGGTTTCAGGTTCTATTTCACTCCCCTCACAGGGGTTCTTTTCGCCTTTCCCTCACGGTACTGGTTCACTATCGGTCAGTTGGGAGTATTTAGCCTTAGATGATGGTCCACCTATATTCAGTCAAAGTTTCACGTGCTCCGACCTACTCGATTTCACTTAAAATGTCTTTTCATGTACGGGACTATCACCCTGTATCGTGGCACTTTCCAGAGCCTTCCATTAACACATAATAAGCTTAAGGGCTGTTCCGATTTCGCTCGCCGCTACTTTCGGAATCTCGGTTGATTTCTTTTCCTACGGGTACTTAGATGTTTCAGTTCTCCGCGTTCGCCTCGTTAACCTATGTATTCAGTTAACGATACCTGCAAGCAGGTGGGTTTCCCCATTCGGAAATCCTAGTCTCAAGCGCTTTTTACTAGCTTGACTAGGCTTATCGCAAGTTAATACGTCCTTCATCGCCTCCAACTGCCAAGGCATCCACCGTGTACGCTTAGTCACTTAACCATACAACCCAAACGGGTCTTTGTTTTGTGACAGTTTAACTTCGCCAGAAGTTAATATTGAATACTAAAGTAGATACCAATCAATCAACTCATAAGAGTTAA
>NZ_JACJDY010000046.1:3113-4990 GCF_014163785.1 Pseudoalteromonas sp. SR43-7
TAACAATCATCTGTGTGGACACTACGAACAAATAAGTTCTAAATCGTATAAGGAGGTGATCCAGCCCCAGGTTCCCCTAGGGCTACCTTGTTACGACTTCACCCCAGTCATGAATCACTCCGTGGTAAACGTCCTCCCGAGGGTTAGACTATCTACTTCTGGAGCAACCCACTCCCATGGTGTGACGGGCGGTGTGTACAAGGCCCGGGAACGTATTCACCGCGTCATTCTGATACGCGATTACTAGCGATTCCGACTTCATGGAGTCGAGTTGCAGACTCCAATCCGGACTACGACGCACTTTAAGTGATTCGCTTACTCTCGCGAGTTCGCAGCACTCTGTATGCGCCATTGTAGCACGTGTGTAGCCCTACACGTAAGGGCCATGATGACTTGACGTCGTCCCCACCTTCCTCCGGTTTATCACCGGCAGTCTCCTTAGAGTTCTCAGCATTACCTGCTAGCAACTAAGGATAGGGGTTGCGCTCGTTGCGGGACTTAACCCAACATCTCACAACACGAGCTGACGACAGCCATGCAGCACCTGTATCAGAGTTCCCGAAGGCACCAAACCATCTCTGGTAAGTTCTCTGTATGTCAAGTGTAGGTAAGGTTCTTCGCGTTGCATCGAATTAAACCACATGCTCCACCGCTTGTGCGGGCCCCCGTCAATTCATTTGAGTTTTAACCTTGCGGCCGTACTCCCCAGGCGGTCTACTTAATGCGTTAGCTTTGAAAAACAGAACCGAGGCTCCGAGCTTCTAGTAGACATCGTTTACGGCGTGGACTACCGGGGTATCTAATCCCGTTTGCTCCCCACGCTTTCGTACATGAGCGTCAGTGTTGACCCAGGTGGCTGCCTTCGCCATCGGTATTCCTTCAGATCTCTACGCATTTCACCGCTACACCTGAAATTCTACCACCCTCTATCACACTCTAGTTTGCCAGTTCGAAATGCAGTTCCCAGGTTGAGCCCGGGGCTTTCACATCTCGCTTAACAAACCGCCTGCGTACGCTTTACGCCCAGTAATTCCGATTAACGCTCGCACCCTCCGTATTACCGCGGCTGCTGGCACGGAGTTAGCCGGTGCTTCTTCTGTCAGTAACGTCACAGCTAGCAGGTATTAACTACTAACCTTTCCTCCTGACTGAAAGTGCTTTACAACCCGAAGGCCTTCTTCACACACGCGGCATGGCTGCATCAGGCTTGCGCCCATTGTGCAATATTCCCCACTGCTGCCTCCCGTAGGAGTCTGGGCCGTGTCTCAGTCCCAGTGTGGCTGATCATCCTCTCAAACCAGCTAGGGATCGTCGCCTTGGTGAGCCATTACCTCACCAACTAGCTAATCCCACTTGGGCCAATCTAAAGGCGAGAGCCGAAGCCCCCTTTGGTCCGTAGACATTATGCGGTATTAGCAGTCGTTTCCAACTGTTGTCCCCCACCTCAAGGCATGTTCCCAAGCATTACTCACCCGTCCGCCGCTCGTCAGCAAAGTAGCAAGCTACTTTCTGTTACCGCTCGACTTGCATGTGTTAGGCCTGCCGCCAGCGTTCAATCTGAGCCATGATCAAACTCTTCAATTAAAAAGTTTTATGTCTTTCGACAGCTCAATGAATTCTGAATTTTTTAATATCTTTCGATATTGAATTGACTGTGCCGAATAATTACCGAAATAACTATTCTGTTGGTCACTCAGTTTTCAATTGAGACTCTAATTTGTTTGCCTCGCTACCTAAGTAGTTTGGCTGTTAGAACTCAATCTGTACGAGTGCCCACACAGATGATTGCTTTATATTGTTAAAGAACGTTGCGATTATAAAGTTGAACTTTATCTCGCTAGGGCTGCGCATATTACGCTTTCCTATTTTTTTGTCAA
>NZ_JACJDY010000047.1:0-4742 GCF_014163785.1 Pseudoalteromonas sp. SR43-7
CCCCCTTTGGTCCGTAGACATTATGCGGTATTAGCAGTCGTTTCCAACTGTTGTCCCCCACCTCAAGGCATGTTCCCAAGCATTACTCACCCGTCCGCCGCTCGTCAGCAAAGTAGCAAGCTACTCTCTGTTACCGCTCGACTTGCATGTGTTAGGCCTGCCGCCAGCGTTCAATCTGAGCCATGATCAAACTCTTCAATTAAAAAGTTTTATGTCTTTCGACAGCTCAATGAATTCTGAATTTTTGTTTTTGTTGCCAAAAACGAATTGACTGTGCGTTATTATTTTCACTTTAAAAAAGTAAAATCAAAACAGCTCAAGGCTGAATCTTTTAATAACATATGGTCACTCAGTTTCAATTGAGACTCTAATTTGTTTGCCTCGCTACCTAAATAGCTTGGCTGTTAGAACTCAATCTGTACGAGTGCCCACACAGATGATTGCTTTATATTGTTAAAGAACGTTTTGAGTCGCTTTAGCGTCTCAAGGGATGCGAATAATACACCCTTTATTTTTTGAGTCAACACTTTGTTTTAAATTTTCTTTTGGAAGATTTAAAACCGAAGTTTTATTTAACTCTCTGAGTAGTTCGTGCCTCGCTATGCGTTGGCCTTTCCCGTCTCAGTGGGGTCGCATTATAGGGAGATCCGAAAACAGATCAACCCTTTTTTTAGATCTTTTTACTGTTCGAACAAAAATAGAACAAAACCACGTAAAACCACATGAAAACCCGTCTAAGATGATGCTTTTTTATGCTCTTATTTATTATTTAATACAAATATCATTGCTATGTTTGATTTAGGCGTTAAGATAGCAAGTTCACAATGTTAAATTAATGTTTATTTCCTGTTTATTGGTAGATCTAAAATGAAATTACCCGATCAAAAATCTTTTATCTTCTCTGTTATTCTTGCTGTAGTTGGTTTTGTTGTTGTTGAGTTCGCTTTAGGCGGCTTAGCTTTAAACCCTGCATTACTATTTGGTGCTGGTTTATTAATAGGTGCGATTGCTATTGCTGCAATATCATCTGATGTGACTGAAGAAGCTGAAGTTAAAACAAAAACGCTTTATGTTGGTAACCTTCCTTATCGTGCAAACGAAGGTGTGGTTCGTGCATTATTTGAAGAACAAGGCAAAGTATTCAATGTTCGTTTATTAAAGGATAAGAATACTGGCAAACGTCGTGGCTTTGGTTTTGTTGAAATGGCGCAAGCTGATGCAGACAATGCAATTGCTAACTTGAACGATAGCGAGTTCCAACAACGTACTTTAAAGGTACGTGAAGCAAAACAAAAACAAGAAGATGATTCTAATGCTCTACGTACTGAGACGGATCAGTCAGTGTAACTAGCTTTACCGCTAGCTTATTGCTAAACACATCAGCCGTTGCATAATATTGCAGCGGCTTTTTTATGTCTGTTTGTTTATCCACACATAAGTTAAGTTGGTTAAGTAGAAAGTTGACTCTATTTGCTATCGCTAGACCTGAATCAAGTAATTTTACATTCCCTTCAAAATACTGACTAATCGGCTCTGCTAATATCGGAAAGTGCGTACACCCTAGTACAAGTACATCTATTGTTTTATCTATATGTAGTTCATCAAGTACTTGATACAACTTATTTGTATCTAAAGAGCCTGTAAAAAAGCATTCCTCAGCTAACGTTACTAATTCAACACTGCTATACAGATTAACGATCACATTACGTGCATATTCAGCAATTAATGTTTTTGTGTATGAACTGGCGACCGTTGCCGGTGTGGCTAACAAGCCAATATGATTTGAGCGTGTTAATTCTGCCGCAGGCTTTATTGCTGGCACAACACCTACAATAGGAATATCCGTAATTTGGCGAACAGCGCTGAGTGCAGATGTAGAAGCTGTATTACACGCTATTACAATTAAATCGACGTTAAGCGTGTTGGCTTTGATGAAATGAATAAGTGAACATAATCGGTTAATTATAGTTTGTTGGGATTGAGCACCATAAGGTAGTAATGCATTATCCATAAAATAGCTGTACTGAGCATTGGGGATACTTTGCTTGATATGTTCAAGTACAGTAGTTCCACCAATACCTGAATCAAAGACCATTATATGCGCTGACAAACTACCGTTCCTACTTTACTTTAAGATCGGCAGTTTGCCATGAGGTTTTTATAAAAGAAAGTAGTTTAACTTTGCGTGGTTTCTAAATCAGTAAGCCTGTCGGCTGCCGAATTTAACTGATTAAGGTTTTCGAACATAGACTTTGTGTAATCTACTAACTTATCTATTTGTTCCTGATCTTGATTTAACCATTGGAGAATGCCAGCTAGCTGATTTTGTAATCCAAGCTCACCCGCTTTTTCAAAAGCATTTTTAAGGTCGTCATTAAAAGGGGCTAAACCCTCTGCTACTTGTTTTTCTGGTGCTGGTTTATATTCTTCATAGCTTTTAACTGTTGCTATTGTTTTTGTTTGGCGTAAATCCATAGAAAAAGCCACCAGCTGATCGCTGTCTAAACTCAGCTCTTGCGCTTGTTCAAATGCTTCATCTAAATCACCACCAAAAAAGGTTTTACTTAAATCTTGTAAGTCTTCCATCATCGCATTAATAGCTTCTTGCTCTTGCTCGTTTAAGTCACCATTTACCGACATCGAAAATGATACCTGTCGAGATTGCGATGATGAGCTTGCAAACGACTCACTATTACTATTTTGCTGATAGCCACTTGCCGATTGAGATTCAAATGCATCAGCAAAGCTAATACTTACCTCATCGCCTTCTGCGGTAGTAAATTTATACTCTGCATTACTCGTCATACTGACGTATTGGGCCTGGCTTATATTTACGCTGGCAGGTTGTGGGTTAAATAACGACTCTTCAAACTTATCCAGCCCATTGTAAATTCCCTCTTTGGACTTATTAATGCCCTCTTCCATGTCATCATTAAATACGCCTGTACCTTTGAGTTCATCAACAGCGTCGTCAATCCCTATTTGGACGCCTTTGCGCGCATCGCCTAACATATCTTTGAGCTTTTCGTCATCAGCGCCGTTAGCTTTTGCTTTATTAACAGCACTACTTACAAAATCGAGTACGTTTTTTACTATTTCATCAAAATCAAATAGTGGTTTATCTGCTTTTTTTTCTGCGATAGGCAATCCAAGCTGCTCAGCCATTTTATCGCCAAGCACCTTTGCGGCCAACTCTCGGCCTCGTTGTTGATAGCTATCTTGAGGAGACGTAATTGTAGGTTGCTGTATATCAGCTTTATTATTGAATTTATTGATGTTGTTGTTTGGCGTAAAGCCATAATTACCTATTTTCATGATTCGTCTCCTAAGCGTACGTAGTTTATTATCGGCTATAACAACAAAAACTAAAGTACAATGTTCAATAAAACAGCATAAATGCTAGCCAAAACTAGACAAATACGCAGCGCTCCCTACAATAGCGCCGATAAACAGATCTTAGATAAGGTAGTAGCGTTAATGGCAGTTATTAAAATAGATACCACACAGTACCAAGCGCAGTTAAGTGAAAAAGAGCAGCGCATTAGTACGCAGTTTCAACGTTTTGGTGTGGAGCAACTAGAAGTATTTAGCTCAGAGCCAACTAACTACCGCCAACGTGCTGAATTTAGAGTATGGCACGACGGTGACGATCTGTTTCACATTATGTTTGATCAACGAACAAAAGAAAAAATCCGTGTTGATACATTTGATCCAGCAGCGCCTCTAGTAGGTGAAATAATGCAGGTGATGATTGAAAATCTTAAGCCTTGTGAAATATTACGCCGTAAGTTATTTCAAATCGATTACCTATCAACGCTAAGCGGTGAAATTTTAGTAAGCTTGCTTTATCACAAACCACTAGATGATGAATGGTTAAGTGAAATTAAAGCACTTAAAGAAAAGCTTAGCAGTAAATACAAAATTGACTTTATAGGCCGTGCTCGCAAACAAAAAGAAATACTAGGTGATGACTTTGTAACTGAACGTTTAACAGTTAATGGGCAAGAGCTTATTTATCAACAAGTAGAAAATAGCTTTACTCAGCCTAATGCAAAAGTAAATATTAATATGCTGGAGTGGGCACAAGATTTATGTAAACCACTTAAAAATGATTTACTAGAACTGTATTGTGGTAACGGTAACTTTTCAATTGCATTAGCAGGTTCTTTTAATAAAGTATTAGCGACGGAAATATCAAAATCATCTGTTCATTCTGCTCAGTACAACATTGCTAAAAATAATGTAGAGAACTTAGATATTATTCGTATGTCGAGTGAAGAGTTTACTCAAGCAATGAATGGCGAGCGTACTTTCTCTCGTTTAGAGGGTATTGACCTTAAAAGCTATGACTGCCAAACCATATTAGTTGATCCACCGCGCGCGGGCATGGATGAATTAACGTGTGACTTAGTAGCTAACTACGAAAGCATAATTTATATATCGTGCAACCCTGAAACCCTAGAGCGTGACCTTGATCACTTAACACGTACGCATAACGTTAAGCGCTTTGCTATATTTGATCAGTTCCCTTATACGCATCACATTGAGTCGGGCGTTTTCTTACAGCGCAAATAAATACGTTCAGTAAACGTTACCCATAAAAAAAGCTCCTTAAGGATAATGCCGATCAGTTAAGAAAATGACCGGTTGACCGATCCAAACGATCATGCAAAATCCGTAGTTAGGAAACTAACTACGGATTTTTTTGTGAATATAGAACAAGCACTGCAAGCAACACTTGA
>NZ_JACJDY010000048.1:0-3798 GCF_014163785.1 Pseudoalteromonas sp. SR43-7
TTGGTCACTCAGTTTTCAATTGAGACTCTAATTTGTTTGCCTCGCTACCTAAGTAGCTTAGCTGTTAGAACTCAATCTGTACGAGTGCCCACACAGATGATTGCTTTATATTGTTAAAGAACGTTGCGATTATGAAGTTGAACTTTATCTCGCTAGGGCTGCGCATATTACGCTTTCCTATTTTTTTGTCAACACTTAAATTTAAACTTTCTAAAAAGATTCAATCTAAGTTTTACTTAACACCCTGAGTTGTTCGTGCCCCGCTATGCGTTGTCCGCTGCGCGTCGCCATATCCCGTCTCAGTGGGGTCGCATTATAGGGAGATCCGAAAACAGATCAACCCTTTTTTGAAGAAAACTTGAAATAATGTGCTGTTCGCTGAGAATTTGAGCTAAACACGTTAAAAACACAACATAACCATCAAATTATTAACAACTAACGGGGTTCAAACCTATTTAATATTAGAAGTAGAGTTAAACGATCTTCATATATAGGCTTACACCCCAGATGATCAATACGATCGTTAAAGAAAGTGTTACGGCTGCAGATCCCATATCTTTGGCTCTACCTGACAATACATGCAGCTCTGTACTTACTCGATCTGTTAATGCC
The DNA here is from genome assembly GCF_014163785.1 of Pseudoalteromonas sp. SR43-7. Lineage (NCBI taxonomy): Bacteria > Pseudomonadati > Pseudomonadota > Gammaproteobacteria > Alteromonadales > Pseudoalteromonadaceae > Pseudoalteromonas > Pseudoalteromonas sp. SR43-7. Next base: position 613 of record NZ_JACJDY010000048.1, read on the forward strand.
TCAATGGCGGAGTTTAGTAATTCAACTATTAATATAATAAGCAGTGAGCTAATTAGTATTGCCCAGTGTAATAGTGATGAAGCAAGCCAAAATGAAATAGGAAATAATATAAGGCTTAATAGTAGCTCTTGCCTAAATGCTGCTTCTTCTTTAAATGCTGCTTTAAAGCCAAGGTAAGAGCAATAGGTTGCTTTGAAAACACGCTTGAGGCCTAAGCCATTTGGTTTTAATACATCTTTCATTAAAAAACTCTATGAATGAAGGTCAAAATAAAGCCCCGCACTGCGAGGCTTTTTATTTATGCTACGCCGTATTGATCACGGTAAGCTTTAACTGAGGCTAAATGCTCATCCATTGTGCCTTGGCTTTCAAGGTAACTGATAAGATCAGCTAATTTCACAATTGAAATCACTTTGGTATTAAAGTCACGCTCAACTTCTTGAATAGCTGATAATTCAGCTTTACCCTTTTCTTGGCGATCTAACGCAATTAAAACACCACTAAGGTCAGCACCATTTTGTGCAATGATTTCCATCGACTCACGAATAGCAGTACCTGCAGTAATTACATCGTCAACTAGCATAATTTTGCCATTGAGTTCTGAGCCTACTAATGTACCGCCTTCACCGTGTGCTTTTTTCTCTTTACGATTAAAGCAGTAAGGTACATCTTTATCATGATGATCCGCTAAGGCAACCGCTGTTGTTGTCGCTATTGGAATACCTTTGTACGCAGGACCAAATAATACATCGTACTCTATAGCAGAATCTTCGAGTGCCAATGCATAAAAGCGACCTAAACGCGCTAAGTCTCGACCAGTATTAAACAAACCAGCATTAAAAAAGTAAGGACTTGTGCGTCCAGACTTTAATGTAAACTCACCAAATTTTAACACCTGCTTCTCTAGAGCAAATTCTATAAACTCTTTTTGATAATCTTTCATATCTTGTGGCCTACCTATTTATGCTAATGCTTGCTTTTGTACGTCAATAATTTCGCGAATAGAATGTTTAGCTAAAGTAAGTAACTCATCTAGCTCATCAAAAGAGAAAGGTTCGCCTTCAGCTGTACCTTGAATTTCAATAATTTTACCTGTTTCGGTTAAAATTACGTTCATATCAGTCTCTGCTGCTGAATCTTCAATGTATTCTAAATCGCTAATTGCTTGGCCTTTGTAAATACCAACTGAAATAGCTGCAATCATATGTTTAAGTGGGTTTGAATTAATCATACCTTTTGCACGCATATGCGTTAGTGCATCAACAAGTGCAACACATGCACCACTTATAGAAGCAGTACGTGTACCGCCATCAGCTTGAATAACGTCACAATCAATGGTAATTGTGTTTTCGCCAAGTGCTTTTAAGTCAACAGCAGCACGAAGTGCACGTGCAATTAAGCGTTGAATTTCCATAGTACGACCGCCCTGCTTACCACGTGCAGCTTCTCGAGCATTACGCGTATGCGTTGCTCGCGGTAACATACCGTATTCAGCATTGATCCAACCTTTACCCTGACCTTTCATGAAACGAGGAACGCCCGATTCAACAGTAGCTGTACAAAGTACTTTGGTGTTACCAAACTCAACAAGTACTGAGCCTTCAGCATGCAAAGTATAATTACGTGTAAATGTAACAGGTCTAATTTGGTTAGGTGTTCTTTCGCTTGGACGCATTGACGATCCCCTTAATTCAGAATTTGCGACATTATAAGTGTATGTGGGTATAGATACCATGTTGATTTAAATAAATAGCTGTATGCAAAATATTCAGTGTTTTAAATTTTCCCTAGAGCTTAAGCAGTGTTACGGTATAATCATCATAATATTGTATTTATAAATTTAGGAAAATATCCATGATCCACAGTATGACAGCTTATGCGCGTCGCGAAATAAAAGGCGACTGGGGTACTGGCACTTGGGAAGTTCGCTCAGTAAACCAGCGTTACCTTGAAACATTTATACGCGCACCAGAGCAATTTCGTGGCATGGAGCCAGTTATTCGTGAGCGTTTACGCAAACACTTACAACGCGGTAAAGTTGAGGTCTTTTTAAAGTTTGTGGCAAATCCAGCCCACGTTGGCGAGCTATCAATTAACCAAGCCCTTGCTGAACAACTAATAAATAGCGCTAAATGGGTTCAACAACATAGTAATGGTGATATTAACCCTGTTGATATACTACGTTGGCCTGGCGTTATGGAAGCAGAAGAGCTTGATATGGATAGCGTTAATACAGCATTAATAGCTGGTCTTGATCAAGTAATCGAAGATTTTAAATCTGCACGTGGCGATGAAGGTGCAAACCTTGAAGAAATGATAGCAATACGCCTTGATGCGATTTTAGAGCAAGTAGAAATTGTAGAAACGCATATGCCAGAGATTGCTAAATGGCAGCGTGAAAAACTTGCTCAAAAGTTAGAAGACTTAACAGCAAACATTGACGAGTCACGCCTTGAACAAGAACTTATTTATCTTGCTCAAAAACAAGATGTAGCTGAAGAATTAGATCGCTTGAAGTCTCACGTCAAAGAAACTAAAAAAATCCTTAAAAAAGGTGGCGCATGTGGTCGTCGCCTAGATTTTATGATGCAAGAATTTAATCGTGAAGCTAACACGCTCGCATCTAAGTCTATCAATAGTGACATCACTACTGCAGCCGTAGAGCTAAAAGTACTAATTGAACAAATGAGAGAACAGATCCAAAATATTGAATAGTTTTCAGCTAAGTATGGCAGATTCATAACTTATCAAAACCCGAGCTTAGCTCGGGTTTTTAGTAATACCACTAATAATACTTTGAGTATTGTTACCAAGTATCTTCACCTAAAGTTAAAGCGGCATCTTAAATCGTACTTTATTTTAGACATTAAAAAGCCCGAGACTAAGCTCGGGCTTTTTGGTAATAATTAGCTAGGCTAATAATTACGCTTTGAACGTTTCTACAACGCACCTACGCCTAAAGTAAGAACACCACCTTCATGTGACACTTTATTTTAGACATTAAAAAACCCGAGACTAAGCTCGGGCTTTTTGGTAATAATTAGCTAGGCTAATAATTACGCTACGATAGTTGCTACAACACCAGCACCTACAGTACGACCACCTTCACGGATAGCAAAACGAAGACCTTCATCCATCGCGATTGGTGCGATTAGAGTTACTGTCATCTTGATGTTATCACCAGGC
>NZ_JACJDY010000049.1:0-3189 GCF_014163785.1 Pseudoalteromonas sp. SR43-7
GCAGTTAGCAGTTAGCAGTTAGCAGTTAGCTACTGCATGGGTGAAAATAATCGTTGGTATGTTTTATAGGCGTACTCGTCGGTCATTCCACTCAAATAATCGCAAATTATACGCATCCCTTGGTTTTGCTTTTGCGCTTCTATATATTGCGCTTGTGTTGTTTCGGGCAATAAGCGCAGCGGATCGCTCGCAAACGCGGTAAATAACTCTATTAGTAAGTTTTGACCTTTGAACTCTATTTGCTGCATTTCGGGGTCGCGTATTAAACGTTGAAACACAAAATGCTTCAGTATTTGCAATACGCTTTCGTATTGGGCATCTAATTTCGCGGTGTACTTTAAAATAGGGCATTCAAAGTTATCGTTTTGAATATCCAAATGTATATGAATAATAAAGGTATTAACCAGCTCACCTATGGCATCTTTTCGCTCATAATCATTTTTTGAAAACAAGCGCTGGGTCAGCGATTCAAGCATGGTGTTTAACCAGTCAAAGTTAAGTGCTTTTAAATGAGGTAAAGCATGAGTTTGCCAATCGTCTAATGTGAGTACGTGAGTTGCTATGGCATCTTCTAAGTCGTGTACTGCGTATGCTATATCGTCGGCATGCTCCATTATGGCGCTGTCGAGCGATTTATAGGTTGTTTTAGCGCGGTACTTATCAATTGCAGCGTGGTTGCCAAGCAACGTTTTATCGTTTTGACTCAGTGGTTCTACTATCCAATTGAATATGGTTGCATCGTCGTTGTATAACCCTTTGGCAGGTCGCCAATCATCAGCTTTAATAAATGCACGGCCTGTTGTTGCATCGGGAATGGTATGCCAAAGCGTATTAATAAACGCGGGGTATTTTATAAATCCTAATAAAGTACGACGAGTTAGGTTCATACCGTGGCCATTACTGTAAGGCTCAAGTTTTGCAACTATGCGTAGTGTTTGTGCGTTACCTTCAAAACCACCGTGATCGCGCATCATGTAATTTAGCGCTATTTCACCACCATGGCCAAAAGGCGGATGGCCAATATCGTGCGCCAAGCACAATGTTTCGAGCAATCCAGTTGATGGAAAGTGCGTAAAGTCGCTATGTTGCGCTTTTAAATGGCGCAATATGCCGGTACCAATTTGCGACACTTCTAAAGAGTGAGTAAGGCGAGTGCGGTAAAAGTCGTTTAGGCCAATACCCATAATTTGGGTTTTAGCTTGCAAACGCCTAAATGCAGCTGCATGAATAATACGCGAACGATCGACCTGCCACGGCGAGCGGTTATCGTTAGGACGATGTTTATATTGCTCTATTATTCGGCTTTGCCATTGTTTATCCATACTGCTTACTCACACATAGTTAATATTATTAAACTTTGCTCAGTATACCCATGGACTTATAAATTGCGAATGAACAAATGCACTACATAGGCTATGTTTTATCTAAAACCCAAATACACTGCTGAAAATTCAACCGTAAAAGGTCATCAAACCCCAGTTATTCGCGTTTATAAAGTGGCTTAGGTATAATGCGCCTTCGTATGCTTGTGTATTAACCATGCATAGTTGTTGTTTCAAAGAGAGAATACATGCTAAAAACGATTTTTAAGCTTTTACTAACCGTGTTTTTTGTATGGGCGCTTGCATATCCGTTTATACAAAATGATGATGTTGAGCTAGATGAACAAACGTCAGAACAACCAAAAAAAGTGAAGAAAAAAGAAAAACCATTACATAATGTAAAACTGCCAAAGTTTTCAGAATTTAGTGATGTTAAAGAAAAAAAACATGCATTTTTTAGCTTTATTCGTCCGCACGTTGAAGCCGAAAACAAAAAAATATTACAGCAACGCGCTAAGCTTGAAATAGCACGCATGATGCTACAAAACGAATTACCTTTAGAAAAAAAGCAAAGCAAAGATATTGCAGCAATATTAAAGTCGTACGGCTTACCAACCACCATTGATACGCTAATACTTACGCAAGCACTACGCCGTGTTGATATAATTCCTAAAGAATTAGCGCTTATGCAAGCTGCAAATGAATCTGCGTGGGGCACATCGCGTTTTGCACGTATTGGCCTTAACTTTTTTGGTCAGTGGTGTTACACAAAAGGTTGTGGCATGGTACCAAAACGCCGTAATACTGGAGCTGCACACGAAGTTGCTGCGTTTAAATCGGTGAGAGCTGCTATAAACTCTTATTTTAAAAACATAAATACGCATCCTGCTTATAAAGATTTGCGCGCAATACGTGAAAACTTACGTCTTGAGCAAAAACCAATTTTAGCGACTGAACTTACACATGGTTTAATGTCTTACTCTGAGCGCGGTGAAGCGTATATAGAAGAGCTAAACACGATGATTAGCCAAAATAGAGCCTACTTTGATGAATAAATACATTTTTAATTGCACCAACGCCATTGCGTTAGTGCTGCTGGGCATGAGTGCATTTAATGTTAATGCAAGAGAATTTGTTATGTCGTATGACGGTTTTTATGACCGATTAAAAGTTGTTAACAAAGGCGACTTCCAATATGCGCGAGTTAATTTTTATATAAGTGATATAGCAACTAATGAAGCGTGTGCCATTAAAAGCGGCACTATTTTAACTGAAAGAAACGAGTACCCACTTAACTTTACAGATAAAGCACAATTACTATTACCGTTCGATAAGCAACTTGATACAGATAAAGCCGTTATTGTGGTGCAGCCACAAAATCCAGATCATGATTGCCAATTAAAACTTCAAATAGAAGCAAACGAACTTGAAGATTTAACGTTTTCAAAGCAGTCGTTATATACCATTAACGAAGAACTTGATGAGCTGTTAACTGATTTATCGGGCTTTTTTGTAAGTAAATTAATGTGGTTTTTATTACCAGAGCAAAAGGGCGTGGCGGTTACATTTAAAAGCCCAATGCAATTTGATGATAAGAGCATAACGTGTGAAAAGTCTGTGTGTTATTTTGCAGTTAAAGATAGCTGGGAAGATGATACCGCGTCACTTGGCGATATATCGCAGGTTATTAAAGTAACGCCTTGGATTGTTAAGTAGCTCACATATAAAAAGCGGCATTTAGCCTAATGCCGATCAGTTAAGAAAATGACCGGTTGACCGATCCAAACGATCATGCAAAATCCGTAGTTAGGAAACTAACTACGGATTTTTTTGTGAATATAGAACAAGCACTGCAAGCAACACTTGA
>NZ_JACJDY010000004.1:0-233431 GCF_014163785.1 Pseudoalteromonas sp. SR43-7
TGCTCTTATTTAAGCTTCCAGCTAGACGAGAGGATAGAAGATATCCCCGATGGGTTAAGCCAAAACCATCTAAGTATCCTCATAAAAAGAAAGATGCCAGTCAGCTTAACTGACTGGCATTAGCCAATCGGCTCCTTTTTACTTAGTGAGAACTAGCGAGAACGCTTGTTAGGCTGAATCTTCACCTGTTTAATCATATTCTCTTTTACTTCGAGTACTTCAATAGGGTAGCCCGCAATACGTAGACTAATATTTGCATCGGGAATATCTTCCAAGTATTCAACAATTAAACCACTCAAAGTTTTTGGGCCGTCTAGTGGGAAATCCCAACCCATCTCTTTATTTAAATCGCGTACGTTAGCGCCGCCATCTACAATACAAGAGCCATCTGTTTGTGTTTCTACTTCTTCGCTTGGCGTACGAGTTTGTGTAGTTGTAAAATCGCCAACAACTTCTTCTAAAATATCTTCAAGCGTTACTAAACCTTGAATATCGCCATACTCGTCTACTACTAAGCCAATACGCTCTTTAGACTGCTGAAACTTTAACAGCTGAGTGTTAAGTGATGTTCCCTCTGGGATAAAGTAAATTTCGCGTACAGCACGCAGCAAAGATGGTTTATCAAATTGCTCTTTTGTAAGTAGACGAAGTGCATCTCGAGAGTGAATAAAGCCTACTGCGTCATCTATATTGTCGCGATACAACAACACGCGAGTATGTTGTGCATGGGTAAGCTGGCGACTAATTAGTTTCCAATCATCATTAATATCAATAGCCACAATTTCGTTACGTGGGATCATGATATCTTCAACGGTTACTTGCTCTAAATCTAAAATTGAGGTCAGCATACTTTGATGGCGAGCAGGGATAAGTGCGCCTGACTCATTGAGCACTGTTTTTAATTCTTCTTTGCTCATGCTGTGCTCGTCGATTTGAGCGGCACTAATACCAAATAATCGCAATATCCCGTTGGTCATCCAGTTAACGATAACAACAAAAGGAAAAAGAATTTTTAGTAACCCTTTAAGTATTATTGAGCTTGGAAAGGCAACTTTTTCAGGATAGAGGGCAGCAAGAGTTTTAGGTGTTACTTCGGCAAATATAAGCACGACTAAAGTTAACACACCCGTAGCGATAGCAATACCAAGGTCACCGTAAAGGCGAATACCTATAATGGTAGCAACTTGAGCTGCAGCTATATTGACAAGATTATTGCCAATTAAGATTAAACCGATGAGCCTATCTGGACGGCTAAGTAATTTACTGACTCGTTTAGCTGCACGATGATCCTCTTTAGCGAGATGTCGCAGGCGTATACGATTGATTGACATAATTCCGGTTTCTGAACCAGAAAAATAAGCAGAAAAAAGCACCAAAAAACCTAAAATGATAAATAGGGTACTTGTCGATATGTCGTCCAACGATGGATCCTTTTCTTATAAATCAATGCGTATTAAGCTAGAGTGAGCAAGCAGAGTCAAGTTAAAACTTATTTAGTATCACTTCTTGTATGAAACGGCTGCCAAAATATGCGAGTGTGAGGACAAATGCAGCGACCATGATCGTAATAACCACAGGTTTACCGCGCCAACCCTTTTTCATATGCCCGATGGCTACAATGGCAAAAATAGCCCACGCAACTAACGACAATATCGTTTTATGAATGAACTCTTTAGCAAACATCCCATCAAGAAATACAAATCCCGAGAGTAATGCGAACGTGAGTAATATGGTGCCTAAATTAAGGAGTTGGTAAAGCTGGCGCTCAACAACCATCAAAGGCGGAAGGTGACTATGCACAATTGCTAAATCTTTACGTTTTAAACGTTTATCAATAAAGTAGAACTGTACACCATATAAAGTAGCAATAATTAAAATACAGTAGGCCAATAGGGATAAGGAAATGTGTGTTACTAAGCCAACCTCAATATTAATGCTTTGCAGTAAAATATGATGAGGAATAAATAAACTGGCAATTGTAAGTAAAGCACCAAAACCATAAACAACGGGCAATAATAAAGTGGCAGGGAACTTTAGCGACACAGCTGTTACTGAAACTACAATAACCCAGCATGTTAAAAGGGAGACGTTTACAATACTTAAGTCTTGACCGTCGGATCTAAAAACAGAGTTAACTAACAGCAGCATATGCGCCACTATAGCAACCGTGCTCAATATGACGGTTACCTTTTGGCTAGGGCCTTGTTGATGAAACAGGCGTGAGAGCACGTGAGACGTTGCTAACACATAAAATAAACTGGCAATAATAGTTAAACTAATAATCAGCATTGTGCTTGGGCCACTTAATTTGAGACAAAATAATCCTTGTTGTTATATAGCCATTGTATTTTATAGCAAAGCAAATGCATAGACCTTAAAAAAAGAAACTCAACAAGGTGCACTTGAACACTGTATTGTAAGACGCCATATACGGTATACTACTTTTAATTGAAACTTAATAAGTCAATCCTGGTTAATTGAAAATCAAACTAACCGCAAAATTTTAATGGATTGATATAAACGTCTTATCGGAACCGTTACATGTTTGAGAACCTCCAAGAACGATTAGGTAAAACCTTAAAAAATATCAGTGGCCGTGGCCGTCTGACTGAAGACAACATAAAAGACACACTTCGCGAAGTGCGTATGGCATTTTTAGAAGCCGATGTGGCACTGCCTGTTGTTCGCGAGTTTGTAAAACAAGTTAAAGAACGTGCAGTTGGGGTTGAAGTTACAAAAAGCTTAAGCCCAGGCCAAGTATTTATAAAAATAGTGCGTGAAGAACTAGAAAAAGCAATGGGTGAGGCCAATGAAGAGCTAAGCCTAAATGCACAACCGCCAGCCGTTGTTATGGTAGCGGGTCTGCAAGGTGCGGGTAAAACCACCAGTGTAGCTAAGCTTGCTAAGTTTTTAAAAGAACGCAAAAAGAAATCAGTGCTTGTAGTAAGTGCCGATGTTTATCGCCCTGCTGCGATTAAACAGCTAGAAACGCTTGCTACAGAAGTTGACGTTGATTTCTTTCCAAGTGATATTTCGCAAAAGCCAGTGGATATTGCAAACGCTGCAATTTCTCATGCTAAAAAGAAATTTATAGATGTAGTACTTGTTGATACCGCAGGTCGTTTACATGTTGACAGCAACATGATGGACGAGATTAAAGATCTTCACAAAGCAATCAACCCAATTGAAACTTTATTCGTTGTTGATGCAATGACGGGTCAAGATGCGGCAAATACAGCTAAAGCATTTGACGAAGCCCTGCCACTAACCGGTGTAATATTAACAAAAACCGATGGTGATGCACGTGGTGGTGCTGCTTTATCTATTCGTCATATCACAGGCAAACCAATTAAATTTATGGGTGTGGGTGAGCGTACTGACGCACTAGAGCCTTTTCATCCAGACCGTATAGCGTCGCGTATTTTAGGTATGGGTGATGTACTTTCATTAATCGAAGAAGTCGAAATGAAAGTAGATAAAGAGCAAGCTGCCAAAGTTGCTGAAAAAGTATTTAAAGGTGCAGGTTTTACCCTTGACGACTTTGCTGATCAATTAAAGCAAATGAAAAATATGGGTGGCATGATGTCGATGCTTGATAAGCTCCCTGGTATGTCTAACTTACCAGATGCTGTTAAAGGCCAAATGGGTGACAAAACATTTATCCAAATGGAAGCTATTATTAGCTCAATGACTAAAAAAGAGCGCGCACGTCCAGAAATCATTAAAGGTTCGCGTAAAAAACGCATAGCAGCTGGCTCTGGTACACAAGTACAAGAGATTAATAAGTTGCTTAAGCAGTTTACGCAAATGCAAAAAATGATGAAAAAGATGAAAGGTAAAGGCGGCATGACTAAAATGATGCGCGGTATGAAAGGCATGTTACCACCTGGGATGATGGGTGGCGGTGGCCCTAAGTTTTAAAAAATACTTTTGAGTTATTTTTTAAAATAATAGCGAATCATATTTAAAGGAGCAAATAGCTCCTTTTTTGTTGAATAAATTATGCATGTAATACACCTTTAACCCTATTTTGTCGTTGAGATCACGGTTTAACCTACTAAACTGTCTTTTTGCTTCACTTCTTACTTGCGTTATTGCCAAAAACTCGTACAATTCCCCAGCTCCCCATTCTGGGGAGTAAATCTTATTAATGAAAACAGTCAATCTTTATAGAGGACGGTATGGTAACTATTCGTTTGCAACGTGGTGGCGCTAAAAAACGCCCTTTCTATCAAATTGTGGTTGCGGATAGCCGTTTCTCGCGTGACGGTCGCTTCATCGAGAAAGTAGGCTTTTTTAACCCAATTGCTTCAGGTCAAGAAGAAAAAATTCGTTTAGATTTACCACGTGTTGAACACTGGGTAGGTCAGGGCGCATCTCTTTCAGATCGCGTAGCTAAGTTAGTAAAAGACGCTCGTAAAGCGGCTTAATAGGCGTAAGTGTAACCATGAGTCAAGAGAACACCTCATCAATAATTGTCGTAGGAAAGCTCGGTGCCCCATATGGTATAAAGGGCTGGCTTAAGGTACATTCATTTACTGATGATCCCGTAGGGATCTTCGATTTCAGCCCGTGGTTGATAGGGCAGCAAGGTAAATGGCAGTCCTTAGAAGTGGTCGACTGGCGTCGCCACAACAAAGGCTTTATCGCTAAATTTGCGCAGATAAACGACCGAGACGAAGCAATGGCTTATACCCATGCTGAAATCTCAATGGATGCAGCGCATTTACCAGAACTTCCGCAAGGTGAGTTCTATTGGCGAGATCTCATTGGCATGTCTGTTGTAACCGATAAAGGTTATAGCTTAGGCATTGTTGATGACCTTATGGAGACAGGGTCAAATGACGTACTAGTTGTGAAAGCAAACAGTAAAGACGCATTTGGTCAAGCTGAACGTTTGATTCCTTTTTTAACTGATTCAGTTATTAAAGAAGTTAAATACGACGCAAGAGAAATTACCGTAGATTGGGATCCAGGGTTTTAATGACGCAAACTAGTTCATTATGGGTAGGGGTGATAAGCCTTTTTCCAGACATGTTTGACGCTATTACAGACCAAGGTGTTACCGGTCGCGCAGTAAAAAATGGTTTAATTGATTTTAACTGTTGGAATCCGCGAGACTACGCTTTAGATAAGCATAGAACCGTAGATGACCGTCCTTACGGGGGCGGACCAGGTATGTTAATGATGGTTGAGCCATTAAAAAAAGCGATTGCCGAAGCTAAAAAAGCAGCTGGTGATGGCGCTAAAGTAATTTATATGTCCCCGCAAGGGCGCAAACTTGATCAGCAGGGCGCTAGCGAACTCGCTAACTCTAATAAACTGATTTTGATTGCCGGTCGCTATGAAGGTATAGATGAGAGAATAATAGAATCATATGTTGACGAAGAATGGTCAATTGGTGATTTTATTTTGAGTGGTGGTGAACTACCTGCCATGACATTAATTGACGCAGTAGCGCGATTAGTGCCAGGTGTGTTAGGTCATAACCAGTCAGCAGAACAAGATTCGTTTTCGGATGGCTTGTTAGATTGTCCACACTATACACGACCAGAAACATTGGACGACAAACAGGTTCCTGCTGTATTACTCAGTGGAAACCACCAAGAGATAGCAAAGTGGCGGCTTAAGCAGTCATTAGGTAGAACTTGGTTACGACGTCCTGACTTGTTGCATAACCTAGCTCTGACTGAGGAGCAAGCGGTATTACTCGCAGAATTTCAGCAAGAGTACCAAAAAGCTTGTGGCTAGAAGACAGTTACACCTAGGAAAGTGAGAAACATAATGGCAAAAGTAAACCAAAATATTATTAAAGCGCTTGAAGATGAGCAGCTTAAAACAGACGTACCTGCATTTGGCCCTGGTGATACAGTGGTTGTACAGGTAAAAGTAAAAGAAGGTGCTAAAGAGCGTCTACAGGCCTTTGAAGGTGTTGTAATCGCTAAGCGTAATCGTGGTCTTCACTCAGCATTCACAGTTCGTAAAATTTCGAACGGTGAAGGTGTTGAGCGTGTATTCCAAACGCACAGCCCTCTTATTGATAGCGTAGCAGTTAAGCGTCGCGGTGCAGTTCGCCGTGCTAAGCTTTACTACCTACGTGAGCGTTCTGGTAAATCTGCACGTATTAGAGAAAAACTTAACTAATACGCGCTGTTTATCAACGCAAAAAAACGGGTTGCATCCTTCGGGTTGCAACCCGTTTTGGTTTTAGACTATTATTTTCTCAATTCTCAATTCACAATTCTCAATTCTCAATTCTTATTTCCTCATTAGTAAAATTTAAGCTTTAGCCTTTTATCAGTTAGCTGATCCTGTTAGTATTTATCGTATTGATTAGTTTACTTTTATGTAAATTTATATTTACGTTATTTGTTTTTTAAGGTGGTATGAACGTGGCTGACATAAGTGATTTAGCACAGCTGAGAGAAGGTATAGATGAATGCGACGCACAACTTGTTGCCTTACTTGCTAAACGTAATGGTATTACGCAAAAAATTGGTGAGATAAAACAACAAACAGGCGCGCCTTTACATGCACCTAATCGTGAAGCAGAGCTATTAGCGGCAAGAAGACAAGAAGCAATAAATCAAAATGTAAGCCCCGATCTCGTTGAAGATATACTAAGACGCATGATGCGAGAAGCCTATCAAAACCAACAAGCAAAACTTGCATGTGCAGCGCCAGGTCTTTCGCCAATTGTTATTGTAGGTGGCCAAGGTGCTATGGGGCAGCTATTTGCTCAGCAGTTTATTCGCTCAGGTTACGAAGTTAAAGTTTTAGATAAAGATCAGCAAAACGATGCGCAAAATATTTTAAAAGGTGCCAAGCTGGTAATGATTAGCGTACCAATTAATGCATTGGACGCAGTAGTTGCTAAGTTACCTAAACTAGATGATGACTGTTTACTAGTTGATATTACATCGGTAAAGCAATCGCCTATTAAAGCACTAAAAGCTGCGCACAGTGGCCCTGTGGTTGGTTTGCATCCTATGTTTGGCCCTGACATATCACACTGGGTGAAACAAACAGTCGTTGTATGTGAAGGGCGAGAGCACCAAGCGGCAAAAGGCTTGTTACAACAGTTACAAGTATGGGGTTGTCAGCTTGTTGAGCTTGATGCTAAAAAGCACGACGAAGCAATGCAAATTATTCAGGTAATGCGCCATTTAACAACATTTGTGTACGGACAGTTTTTAGCAAAACAAAGTCATACACTAGAAGAGTTACGTAGTTGCTCGTCACCTATATATCAATTAGAGCTGATGATGGTAGGGCGTTTATTTGCGCAGTCGCCGGAGTTGTACTCAGATATTATGTTAGCGCAATTTGATGATGTAGAGAGCCTACTCGCACAGTACCAAGACACTTTTGCAAGTACATTGGAAAAATTAAAAGCAGGAGATAAAGCAGCGCTTATTGATTCTTTTGCGCAGGCGAAAGTTTACTTTTCTGACTCAACAGAGCACTTTTTAACACAAAGCCGAAGCTTATTAAATAAAGCAAATGATTCAAAAGTTTTAGACTAATACTTGTCACTTTTTACTAAAAAGGGCCGATATCGGCCCTTTTTAATTATGAAAGTGTGTATTAGGTATTAACGCTTACAGCCTGTAATGACTCGCTTTGATAGCAGCCTAAAATACGCACATATTGGGTGTGTTCTTTAAGCTCTTCTAGTGCTTCTTTTACTTGGCTATCAGCTAAGTTTGCTTCAAGATCTACATAAAATACTTCTTCCCACGGATTGCCCGGAGTTGGGCGCGACTCAAGTTTTACTAAATTAATCTTATGCTGCTTAAAAATCATCAACGCATCGGCTAGTGAGCCCGCTTGCTGTTTTGTCGACATGATTAAGCTAGTTTTAGTTGGAATTTGGTTAGACACTTGCAGAGGTTTACGCGCAACAACAATAAAGCGGCTATGGTTTTCGCTTTGATTAGCAAGATTTGATTTGATGACTTCAAGGCCGACATTTTTTCCTGCTTGTGCAGAGCCAATTGCAGCGCTATTTGGTGTGTTTAGAGCTGATTGTAATGCGCTTGATGTAGAGTCACAAGTTTCGTGTTGTAAATCACCTAAGCCCTGTAAAAAACGGCTGCACTGTGCAAATGGTTGTGGATGTGCAAATACTTTTGTTAGTTGGCTAAGTTCAGTATCAGGGTTTGCGAGTAAGCAATGCTCTACACTGTGAGTGACTTCTCCAACAATAGAGACTTGTGCGTGCTGTAATAAGTCAAATACTTCGTTAATGCTACCAGAGCTTGTGTTTTCAATCGGTAATAAACCAAAATCAGCTTGGCCGTTTTCTACTTTACCTGTTATTTCGTCAAACGATGTACAGCCAATTTCAATTAATTTACCAGGGCGGCGGCTAAAGTATTTATGACATGCAAGCTGGCTATAAGAACCTTGACCACCTAAGTAAGTTACACGGTGTGTTTCACTCAGTGCATCTGGATTAAGGTTTTTTTGCAGCATTGCTTGTTGGTGTAAAACTGAATCTTCCAAAATAGTTTGAAACACATTATTTACGTAGTAAGCATCTAACCCCAGTGACTTACCATAACCAATCAATTTTTCTAGAAGCGCGAGTTCACGTGCTTCATCGCGAATTGGCTTATTGTTCGCGATTTTGTATTCAACCACGCCGTGGCT
This sequence comes from Pseudoalteromonas sp. SR43-7, assembly GCF_014163785.1. Classification (NCBI taxonomy): domain Bacteria; kingdom Pseudomonadati; phylum Pseudomonadota; class Gammaproteobacteria; order Alteromonadales; family Pseudoalteromonadaceae; genus Pseudoalteromonas; species Pseudoalteromonas sp. SR43-7. Next base: position 8,656 of record NZ_JACJDY010000004.1, read on the forward strand.
AATGCGACGGCGTTTAGCTAATAACACCAGTAAGTCGGAGTCTATTTCATTTATATCGTGTCTTAGTGCATTTAATACATCATTTGTCATTTTGGTATCCTCATTCCAAAAGTAGGCTGTTACTACACAGCAAAACAAAAAAGCCTCCCAGTTGGGAGGCTTTACTATTCGATTGATTTTATCTCACAAACAGGGAAGCCTCTTTTATATAAAGAAGCTAAAAAACGAAAAAAAAGTGCGAGAGATAAATAGTTTCATGCAGTTAATGTATGGAGAGTTACTAACAATGTCAATAACGATACGTTGCTAAATAAGCGCAAAGCGCTATTTATTTGGTCATAATTAGTTTTTAGTGATATTTAACAAATAATTTATAAATATTAAGTCAGATCTGATATATTTCGTAAACTGGTTCAAATAATAACAATTATTAATAATTAAGGTTGACCTGTGGTTTACAGACGCCCTCCATCGCGTTTTGGATTTAATTCTTTAAGTGTAAAACTTTCACTGCTTATATCTGCTATTTGTTTAATAGCAGGGGTGTGTGCGGCTGCCTTAATGCTTAAATCTGAAGAGAAGCAACTTGTTTTTGAAGAGCATGAGGTGTTAAAAAGCTCTACAGATTTATTAGTGAAGCAGTTTAATGAACGTATTAAAACAAAAATAAATATAGCTCAGCAAGCCAATAACGTAGTGACAGAGCAGCTATTTCAATCTAATTTACCAATTAATTTAAGTAATAAATCACAGTTACAGTTTAATAGCGATGGTACGATTCGAAGTGCCTCGGCTGATGGATTATCAGCAGCATTTTTACCACAGCAAAATTACTCTCCTTTTTATAAACGCCTATTTAATGATTCCGAAATGTTATGGCGTATAATTTCTCCGACTCTGGTACACGACTTTTTTAACTTTTATTTAATTACCGATGACGATTTCATTCGTGTTTCTCCTCCAAACTGGGCATTAAATGCACCAGCCGAGTTTAGAGTTACGCAAGGTACAACGTATAAATATATTAAAAGTATGTTGGGGTCAGAGCGAGAGCCTGCATGGTCAAAAGTTTATTACGATACAGTATGGCGAAAGTGGGTTATTAGCTTACTAGTGCCGGTGTATGTTGATAACGAGTTTTTAGGTGTAACGGGAAGCGATATTTCCCTTAACAAACTTATTTCATTTTTACCTGTTGGCGATAAAGAAAAACACTTACTTGTATTTGATAGTAAAGGGCAATTGTTAGCCCATCCCAATCTAAACCCCGCATTATTAGCTGACTACGGTAGTGACAATAAAGCACTCGCTACTAACGAATTTGTAAACCCAGAACTGCAGTCAATTATTGACGATGCAATTGCGGTGAAGTTACCAGAATACGCCAATTCATTTGAACAAAATGATGAAGCTCACATTATTAATATCCGTAAAATTGATGATTTAGATTGGTACATAGGGGTTTATAAAAAACGTTCATCAACGTTATCTGCGTTACAAGATTTAAAACTGAAGTTTTTTGGACTCTTTATTTTATACGCAATATTAGTTGCCTTATTGCTGCATCAGGCGCTTTATCAACTAGTGCTTCGCCGTTTACATACTCTAGTTTATGCAGTAACAAGCTTTGGTAAAGGTCAGCTAACAACAGAGTTTCCGCCAGAAAACAAAGATGAAATTGGTACCCTTAATGGCTCATTTAGAGACATGACGGTAGAAATCCGCAAACTTATTGATGGTTTAAACCAAAGAATTACAGAAAAAGAAATTGCTGAAAAAGCAGCTAATCGTTTATCTAAAGCGGTCGCGTTCTCGGGCACTGGGGTTGTGATCACCGATGAAAATTTTGTCATTGAGTACGTAAACCCCAAAATGCTCGAAATGACAGGCTATCCAGAAAGCCATTTTAATAGAGCACCATTACTTAATATTATTGCCTCAGAAATGTCTATTTTAATTGAAGATATAGACATAGATTTACGCAGCCGTAATTACTGGCGCGGGGACACATTAATAGCTGGTTTAAACAAAGAGCCAATTTGGGTGTCTTTAAGTGTTTCGCCAATTCGTGAAGAGGGCGGTGAAATAACCAGTTATGTAGCATCAGCACAAGATATTTCGTTTGTAAAAGAAAGCCAGCGTAAAATGGAACAATTGGCTTACTTTGACACCCTTACGGGACTTGCCAACAGAACATTTTTTAGAATGCAATTGCGAAAATCAATGGCATTAGCAGAGCGCGGGCATTATGCATTTGCTTTGTTTTACTTTGATTTAGACGAATTTAAGCGTATTAACGACACATTAGGCCACGATGCTGGCGATCAATTATTAATTGAAGTGGCAAACAGACTTAAAAAACGTTTACGAGCCGAGGACACTATAGCGCGCTTAGGTGGTGATGAATTTGCAGTGTTGCTCAGTGGTATAGAAAGCCAAGCTCACGCGGCTGATGTTGCCAATACAATTCAAAAAACACTGAATGTGCCTATAAAACTAGGTAGCAATGAAGTTATTGTCAGTGCAAGTATTGGTATAACTATGGCTCCTTACGATAGCTTAGAGGAAGATCAGTTACTCAAACATGCTGATTTGGCAATGTATGAGGCAAAAGCAAAAGGACGTAATACCTTCCACTTTTATAGCCAAGAATTAAATGCGGCCGCAAATGAGCGTTTATTTATTGAAAATGAGTTACGTATAGGGCTCAAAGAAAAGCAATTTGTAGTTTACTACCAACCTCAAGTTGATAGCCGTACTCATCAGGTCGTTGGTTATGAAGCGTTATTAAGATGGTTCCACCCAACTGAAGGCGCAATCCCTCCAGATAAATTTATTCCTATTGCAGAAGCGACAGGCCTTATAGTTGAATTAGGTGAATGGGTGCTTCAAGAGTCTTGTGATTTTGCCGTAAGATTGGCAGAACAAGGTCTAGAAAATAATATATCGATAAACTTATCGGCCCGCCAGTTTAAAGACTCAAGCTTAGTTACAACACTGAGCAAAATGATAATTAAGTCGGGTGTTTCAGCAAAGCGCCTTCATTTAGAGCTGACCGAAAGCATGCTAATGGGTAATGTAGAGGCAGCCATTACACAATTGCACGAGCTTAAAGCATTAGGTATATCTATTTCTATTGATGACTTTGGTACAGGTTATTCGTCGCTCAGTTACTTAAAACGATTCCCGGTTGATATATTGAAAATTGACCGTTCATTTGTAAAAGATATCCCAGAGGATACAAATGATATGGAAATCACTGCAGCTATTATTGCCATGGCGCAAAAGTTAAAGCTAGACGTGGTCGCAGAAGGGGTTGAGACAATAGAGCAGATGCAGTTTTTACAAAATAATAATTGCTTCGTTGTACAAGGCTATTATTTTAGTAAGCCAATTGCTGAGCACGAACTACCGAATTTGTATGAAAGGTTAAATGATCTCGCAAATAGCGAAGTAACTAGTTAATAAAATTGCGGGTTAACCACCCGCAATTTTAACTTTAAATTTTAACGCTTCTAAAATGCCTTTTAGTTTATCTCGGTCATTACCTTGTACTTCAATAATTCCTTCTTTTACTGCGCCGCCTTGGCCCATTTTGCTTTTTATAGTTTTAGCTAACTTTTTTAAATCGTGATCTTTTGGATCAATGCCAACAACTAGCATTACGCCTTTGCCTTTACGCCCTTTTGTTTGACGCTCAATGCGAATAAAACCATCTTTAAAAAGTTTAGCGTGCAACTCTTTTTCTGGTTTCGGCTGGTCAATGCGACCCGTACTGGTTGAATATACTAAGTGACTATCACTCATACCTTACCTTTGTGGATAAAAATGAATTAAATGCTGGTGTAAATGATAGCAAATTTGAAGTTGTGTGTTTTTCTTTTTGCTAAATACTTTTAACAGGTTATATTTAGTTCAAAGGAAATATTATTGGAGTTTACTATGAGTTTAACTAAGAATGAATCAGTCGATGGCACTACATTAACAATACAAATTAAAGGTAAGTTTGATTTTAATTTAGTGCAATCTTTTCGCCAAGCTTATGCTCAAATGAGCGAAAAAACAGTAAAGGTTATTATCGATTTAAGAGAGACTGATTATATGGATAGTTCAGCACTTGGCATGTTACTTAACATGAAAAAAACCATTGATAGCCAAGTAAAAACCATCGAAATAAGTAATTGCCAGCCTCAGCTTAGAAAAATCCTACAAATTTCACGTTTTGATAAAAAGTTTGATATTAGCTAATGATACATGTGTTGATTGTTGACGATCAGGCGCTCAATCGCATTTTACTAAGTAAAATGCTTGAGCAGGAAGGTTACAAAATTTCAGTGGCTTACAATGGACTAGATGCACTTAATGTACTTAAAAGAGAGCAAATAGACATTGTTTTACTCGATGTATTAATGCCGGTAATGGATGGTTTTGAAGCAGCTGAAAAAATAAAGCAGCAGTATAGTGAAGTTTACTTACCGATTATTTTTATAACCTCCTTAGAAGATCAAGCAAGTTTTGAGCGGTGCCTCGCGGTAGGTGGCGATGACTTTATTCATAAACCATTTGAAAAAGTTATTTTGCATGCAAAAATTAAAGCACATAGCCGCACCAGAGAGCTAAGTAAAAAATCAAATCAACAAAAAAAACTGCTTGAATATCATCACAATCAAATTGAACGTGAACACGAAATAATTGAGCATATTTTTAATAACTCATTAGAGAATCAAGGCAAGTTTAAAGAGTACCTCGATTTTAATTTATCGCCGGCGTCTATGTTTAACGGCGATATGTTTTTAGTGGCGCAAAGTCCAATAGGCAATCTGTATTGCATGTTGGGAGACTTTACAGGGCACGGCTTAGCGGCAGCTATTGGTGCATTACCTATCTCTCGTGTTTTTTATACTATGGTACAAAAAGGCATGGCGATTAATGACATTGCCTGTGAGCTAAATACACTGCTTTACAATCTCCTACCTGGACACATGTTTTGTGCTGCAACCATTATCGAGCTTAGTGCATCCGGTAAAAGTATTTCTGCATGGATGGGCGGCCTGCCAGATGCGTATCTAATAGATAAAGACGGTAATGTAAAACAAACATTAGAGTCGCAACATATGGCGCTGGGGATTTTAGACGATCAAGAATTTGAATATGAAGTTATTCACTTTGAAACAAATAGTAATACACGCCTAGTATTAGCAACCGACGGTATTATAGAAACAGCAAACAAAGAAGATACATTTTTTGGGGAAGAGCGTTTTTTACAAACTTTAAAAAGTAAATCGATGATTAGTAGCGAAGATATAGTGGGTGACGTTACTAAGTTTGCAGATGGCACTAAACAGCAAGATGATTTAAGCATTGTTTTACTAAACTGCCTGCCTTTAGTTCCTGAGGAGCAAGAGCGAGAAGCATTCTCTACTTTAGCGTTTAATTTATCTTTGAGTTTAAACTCAGAACAAATAAAAAAAACAGACCCCGTTTACGACGTTGTTAATATTTTAAGCAGTGTTGGGGGGCTAAATGCCCATCGTTCTAATATATTTTTACTGTTGTCTGAGGCTTATAACAATGCGCTTGATCATGGTGTACTAGGGCTTAACTCAGAGATTAAAAAACAAGAAGACGGCTTTTTTCGATATTATGAATTAAGAGAGGCAGCTCTTGCTAAACTTACAGATGCGATGATTATTATTGATATGCGCTATTGCCCCGACACGCTCAGTTTATATTTCATTATTTGTGACTCAGGCCGAGGGTTTAGTAGTAAGAACGATGAGTTGGCAAAGGTTAATAATGAATTTGGTAGAGGGGTGTCTTTACTAGAAGAAATAGCCGAAAAGGTAACTTATAACGCCAGCGGTAACCAAGTTGAAATGTGCTACAAGTTGAGCTAGCTCTGCAAAAATATCCATGCTATTATTCTCGAAACTTTAGATGTATGGATGGCCAAATGATTTCTTCTTACCTAAAAAAAGCACAACTAAGTGCTAATCCAGCTTTGATTTCAACAGAGCTTGAAAAGCTTGAGCTACATTTAGCAAACACAGCTTTGCCTGATGTATGTTGGGAGTATCAAATACCTGAGCTTGGCGAGGGCGGTGCGTGTAGTTTATTTGGTTACCTACAAGATGAGCCATTCAAATTAACTGATTATCTTGAAAATGATGAGCAAACCCAGTTCAAGCTAGCTAATTTACAAAGTATTGTGAGCTACATTGAGCACCAAACAAGTGTTGATTGGTATGGTATTTATCAATCAACTAATACTAGTGAAGGTAAGCAACTATTAAAATTGGCTTATCATGGTGTGCCTAGTCGTCCGTTGTTCCCTTTAACGCAAGCATTTGCGGCAGGTAGTAATAACGTGCAGGTTGCGCTATCTCACAAGGGCCGTATTATTAATAACGTTGAAGAGTACTTATCACAAGGTGGTGAATACTACACATGCGATCCTAAAGTTAAATCAGAAACCTGCTTACCTTTATTTAATACACAAAATGAATGTGTTGGTATTGTAGATGCTGAAGCTTTTAAAAATGATTTTTTTGATGAAAAGACGCTTGCCGTTTTAATTGCATGTTGTATTAAAATTCCTCACTTTCTAGTGTAAATAACGCTAGTCAACATGATGTGCTTTTATGTTAAGCTTAGCTTAACAGCTAACCCCTAAATAACGATAAGAGATAGCCAATGTTCTCAGTATTAAAACCATTACCAACAGATCCTATTCTTGGCCTTATGGCGGCCTATAAACAAGATACAAACCCTAATAAAATTGATTTAGGTGTAGGTGTCTACAAAGATGAGCAAGGCAATACACCGGTTCTTAAAGCGGTTAAAAAAGCTGAAGCGTTTCGTCTTGAAAACGAAATGAGCAAATCTTACATTGGTTTAGCGGGTAACTTAGATTACTGCCAAAAGATGGAGCAGTTACTACTAGGCGAACATCAAGCATTGCTAGCAAATCGCGTACGTACTGCGCAAGCGCCAGGTGGTACGGGTGCACTTCGCGTTGCAGCTGAATTTATTAAGCGTTGCAATGCAGATGCAACAGTATGGGTAACTAATCCAACATGGGCAAACCATATTAGCTTGTTTGAAGCTGCAGGCTTAACAGTAAAAGAATACCCGTATTACGATTACGAAAATAAAGACTTACTGTTTGATGAAATGATCAACACACTTAAACAAGTGCCTAAAGGTGATGTGGTTTTAGTGCATGCATGTTGTCATAACCCAAGCGGTATGGACTTAAACGAAACACAGTGGAACACAGTTGCCGAACTTGCAAAAGAAGTTGGCTTTACACCACTTGTTGATATTGCATACCAAGGCTTTGGAGCTTCACTTGAAGAAGATGCACGTGGCTTACGTATTTTAGCTGATGCAGTAGAAGAGCTAATTATTTGTTCTTCATGTTCTAAAAACTTTGGCTTATACCGCGAGCGTATTGGTGCATGTTCACTAATTGCAAAAGATAGCGCAACAGCAGATATTTCAAACTCTGTAATGCTAAGCGTTGTACGTAGTATTTACTCAATGCCGCCAGCGCATGGTGCTGATATTGTTAATACTATTTTAAGCAGTACAGAGCTTACACAATTATGGCACTCTGAGCTTGATGAAATGCGTAGCCGCATAAATGGCTTACGTAGCTTAATTAAAGAAAGCTTAGCAACTAAAGATATTGCGCAAGACTTCTCATTTATTGAACGCCAAAACGGTATGTTTTCTTTCTTAGGTATTAATAAAGAGCAAATTGCTCGCCTACAAAAAGAATATGGTATTTACATTGTAGGTTCTAGCCGCGTAAATGTTGCAGGTGTTAGCCAGTCAAATATTGAATACTTTTCAAATGCTGTAGCTGACGTTTGTAAATAAACGCAGTTAATATAAAAAAACTGCACATCTAATGATGTGCGGTTTTTTATTATCTAAATTAAAACAAAAAGCTTTAACCGATAGCAGGAATTAGCCCCGCCATTTGCATAAACTGCGCAGCAATAATCGTTATGCCACATATAGCTGCTATGCCAAGCCCAACATTCCCACTTTTAACTTTGTAGCCTGTTTTACTTGATGTTGTACGCTGTTTATAAACCATTGCTACAGGCAAAAATATTGCAAGTACGACAAGTGCTATTGCAGCGTAACCTAAAGCCATAATAAAGCCTTGAGGATAAAATAATGCAAAGCCAAGCGGCGGAATAAACGTAATAAAGGCCGTTTTAATTCGGTCCGTTTTATTGTCACCTTTTTTAAATGTATCAGCAAAAAAATCGAATAACCCTAAACTCACCCCTAAAAATGATGTCGCAAGTGCTAAATCAGCAAATAACTTAACGGCCGTTGCCACATTTGGGTTATGCGCAATACTTGCCACGCTTGATACAAAGCCACTAAGGCCTTGGCTGTTGAGTAAGTCAGCTTGGCTCATAATACCTTGGCTAAGTAGTTGCCAAAAAATATAAATGACTAAAGGCAGGGCGGCACCAGCAATCATTACTTTGCGCAGTACTTTTATTTCTACACCAACATATTTAACAATAGAAGGAATGGAGCCATGAAAGCCAAACGAAGTAAATATAACCGGTATAGCCGAAAGGATTAATCCTTGCTTTACAGGCATCTCTAATAAGTGCTTACCTTGTACATAAGGGGTTAGCATGTAAAACAAACTAGCTAATACAATAATTTTTATTGTAAATAACACTCTGTTTAGTTTATCTACCTTGCTAGTGCCCAGCGTTACCACACTTGCAATAATAACAGCGAGGATCACAGAGCCAAACTGTGGGGCTATATTTACATCAAAGCCTATATTTATACGCGCTTGAAGTTGTGCACCACCACCTGCAATATAAGCAGCGCATAAAGCGTAAAATAAAAAAACCATCGAAAAATTCGCGATGTATTGTCCGCGCTTTCCAAGCCATAATTTAGCCAACGTATTTAACGTTGCATCGCGTGGTGCATATTGGTGTAGCTCTAGCATGAGTAGTGCGGTGTAGGTCATTAGTAACCAGCTAGCAATTATCAATGCAAGCGCAGTACTAAACCCAAGCCCGGCAGATGCAATTGGCAGTGCCAACATACCTGCACCAATAGTTGTGCCTGCAACAATTAACATGCTTCCAGTTGTTTTATTTTTAAGCACTTAATTACCTTAATTATTATTAATATACTTGCACGATATAACTAGTTACTCAAATCTCAAATAGTTTTGTAATAAAAGAGCTGTATTAAAATGTAACTTACAATTTACAACTGTATTTATTAAGGACTTGTATGCATTTAAAAGTATTAAAATAGGGTGGTGAGGGTATAATTTTATGTACGTTGGATTGCGTTATAAAACGCTAAGGATTGGCATGTGCCGGTAAAAGTATCGTATTTTTTTATGGTTCTCATTTGGTCTACTACACCTCTGGGGATTGTGTGGAGCAGTGAAACAGTATCGCCAACGCTTGCTGTATTAATGCGTATGCTGGTGGGGTTGTTTTTAGGTGGTTTAATTGTTGCCATAACAAACATTAGAGTACCTTGGAGCAAAAATGCATGCTTACTTTATTTTTATTCGAGTATAGGTATTTTTGGCGGTATGTTACTGAGCTATATGGCAGCTAAAACAGTCCCTTCGGGTATTATTTCGCTTATGTTTGGCCTTGCACCTATCTTGTCGGGGTTGCTTGCTCAGCAGTTATTAAATGAACCTAAATTTAGCCCGATTAAATTAGTGGCGTTAGCGTGCGCCTTAATCGGCTTATATTTTGTTAGTTATAACCAAGTACAAAACTCGCAAACTCAAGGGCTCGGGTTACTTTATGTGTTTATGGCTGTCTGCTTTTTTAGCTTAAGTGGTGTGATGATCAAGCGTGTACAGATTGCGATTCATCCTATGGCGACAACATTTGGTGCCTTAGTTTTTGTAACCCCACTCTTTTTTATTGCTTGGTGGTTATTAGATGGTCAGTTGCTTATACAGAACTGGAGTGCTAAATCATTGTGGGCAATTGGTTATCTAGGTGTGTTTGGATCTTTAGTTGGGGCTTTGGCGTATTTTCATGTACTGCAAAACCTAAATGCGAGTACGGTATCACTTACTACGCTCATAACTCCTAGCTTTGCGTTAGGCTTAGGAGCTTGGCTAAACAATGAGCCATTAAGCCAAGAGCTAATCATTGGTGCGGTTATTATTTTAATTAGCCTAGGTTTTTTCCAATTTGGTGATAAATTTTTAAAGCGAAAGAGAGTAAGCGCATATTAGTTTTACTACATTTTCTCTATTTGAATAATTAAACGACGGTTTTTGTCTCGGCCTAAAATGTTATCGTTATTATCAACAAAGCGTTTTTCGCCTAAACCGGTGGTTTGCACTTTTGCTTCATCAACACCCAAGCTCACCATATAATCTTTTATAGTTTTGGCGCGCTTGCGCGATAAATCTAAGTTATTCCAGCGGCCGCCATAACTATCGGTGTATGAGTCAATGCTAATGGACTCTATGCTTGCATCATTTTTTAAATACTCAGCAATCTTATCAAGGCGTTGTTGCGAGGATTTAGTTAATTTACTGCTGTTAGATTGATAGTTCATTACAGTAAACGAAATATCTTCAAAGCTGTAAGGGAGTAGCTCATCGCGGCATTGTAAAAAAGCCCAGTAAGCTTGTTTAAAGTTTACACTCGATATACCAACGGCAATTTTATCGGCACTGTTTTGCCAGTCTTGATAATAAAAAGTAGGGTAGTAGCCTTTTTCAAGCTCGCTAAGCATCTCCCATGCGGTTTTATTGCCCAGCTCGCCATCAAACTTTTTAAGTAATTTCATATTTGCAATATCGCGAGCCGGTAAACCTGCACGCCAAGACGGTGGCACGGCTTTTAAACCAGCAATTGCGTAGTTATCTGGGCGTACAACCATATCTAAATTAAACGTTAAGTTTTTATTTTTACTTGCTGAAGCTTTAAAAATAGCTTCCCCATAATAAGGAACTTCATGATTTAATTGGCATTGTAAGCGCGTTGTTTTAACGACTTCCCAGTTGGAGTTGTCTTGGGTTGCTGCGTATTGGCGCATAGCAGCTTGCGAGTGAGTACTGCAAAGCACTGCACTTATACTAAGGCTAATAAATAACAACTTATACTTCATGGTGCTCTCCAGCTATCCGGGAATGCCAATAATTTGGCAAATTAACGACTGCAATGATTAGTTTGTTCTCTACGTAACTAACTTATAAGTTAAAGCAAGTTATGTGCCTACAATTTTAAAGCAATAAATACTTAAATCCCCTAGCCTAGGGGGCATCAATTTTGACATAATAGTCAGCTTACACGTATAAACAAAGAAGACTATGGCAAATACTGAGCAAACACCTTTCGCAAAACGCTTTCGTGGATTTTTTCCTGTTGTTATTGATGTTGAAACTGCAGGTTTTAACAAAGAGACAGATGCCTTGTTAGAAATAGCAGCTTCTGTTTTAAAAATGGATGACGAAGGACTGCTCAGCATAGATCATACTGTTCATTTTCATGTTCAGCCATTCGAAGGCGCTAATATTGAACAAGCAGCCATCGACTTTAACGGTATAGATCCGTTTTCACCATTACGTGGCGCAGTACCTGAAGACGAAGTAATTAAAGAAATATGTAAAGTAGTACGCAAAGCGCAAAAGGCCGCTGGGTGCCAACGCTCAGTTATTGTGGCGCATAATGCCGCATTCGATCATGGCTTTTTAAATGCAGCAATAGAGCGTAATAACATTAAGCGTACGCCATTTCATCCGTTCGTAAGCTTTGATACAACATCTTTAGCGGGTTTAGCGTTAGGGCAGACTGTATTAGCAAAAGCATGTAGAGCGGCAGGTATCGAGTTTGATAACAGCCAAGCACACTCAGCGCTTTACGACACAGAACGTACAGCTGAGCTTTATTGCTTAATAGTAAATCGCTGGCAGCAATTAGGTGGTTGGCCATTAGCGCCAATCGATGATTGCGACGCAAATGGCGAAGTTGAAACTGAGACACAAAATAACGAAGAAACTAAAACGTCTGAGTAATTTTACCCTCAGTTAGCTTAACTAGGTGGGGCGGGTAAATACGCGAAAATTGTTTAGAATCTTTCGCTATTTTAAGCTCCACACCAGGGTGCATTAATTCATTTACTTTTAAACGACTACTGGCAAGTAATTGCACTATTTTTTGCTTAATAAGTAGTTTTTGACGATGAATATGCGCAGAGCGTATTTTTATATGCTTTTCATTTTCAGTTATTTTATTCATGAATTGCTGGCGCTGAGCAGCCCCCGCAATTTTACTCGCTTTTTCACGAGCCTGTTGTAAAGCGGTTACTTTAGTCGCAAGTACTTTTTCAAAATCGGTTATTTGTGTTTGCTTTTGGCGAAGCTCAAACCAGAGTTGCGCTAAAAATACGCGCGTTTTAGTACCGGCTGGCGCGCCTAGCTCACCCGTTTCAATGCGCATAGCATCTAAAATATTACCGCCAATAATTTTACCTCGCGGATCATTTGCTTTGCCTACACGTATTAACCGCCTAGCACTCAAATCACAATGTAGCGCTTGGCGTTCAATAAATAAATCTTGTTCTGATTTAATATTGCAGTACTGAGCATAACCAATAGAAATAGTTCGTTGAGCGGCTATAGAACATGTAAATGCTTCCTCGCATTCACGTTTTCTACCAATTGCGCCAAGCATAATGGTTACCGCACTTTTACTTTCAACAGCTCCGGATTCTACAAAACCCAGTACCGTAATATCACCATTGGCTTTTACACGCATGCCGTCTTTAATATCGCCAGTAATAATTACGCTACCATCAAAATCAACGTGGCCTGTACTTACATCTACGTTATCAAAGCACAAAACGTCATCTACACGCATACCTCGGGGTAGGGCAACGGGCACACCTTTGCAGTCGGCAATAAGCATATTAGGGTTATTAGGATCTACTTTTGTACCTTCGAAAGGCTGGAGTTGGTGATCTGTACCTGGTTTTGCACTAATTGAATCGCCAAATACCGTATAGCCATCTTCTCCAGGGGTAGCGGCAATACGCTGCATTAAGGGAGTACCAGGTTTTACGGTGATAATAGCGCCAAGATTTTTCATATCAACCTTACCGCCTTCTTTAGCTTGTGGGCTAAGCACACGGTCTTGGGCTGTTGAGCATAAACGCACAAATTTAGCATCGCTGCCTTTTTTAGGATTACGCCCATGTGCAATTATGGCGCTATAAGAGCTTCCTGCTGGTTTTTCAAACTGCTGGCCTAAAAAGGTATCAAGCGCGCGTGGGCTTATTCCTTTTTTAACACCTGCATTAGCAAGCGCTTTTTGCGCACCTTCCATAGACAAAAGCGCACCACCTTTAGCGGTAGTTAATGTTGCTTCTGCGACCATGTTTTTTTCATCAATATTAATGACAAGCGACGCATCTACCGCTTTAGCAACGACAAGTGATACTTCCTGATAGTTTTTAGTTGGCGCAAAAAGCTTTCCAATATTGGCAATGACAGCTTCGTACTCACTAAACTCAGATTGTTCGAGCATTTGCGTAAGCTGAGTACTTGTAACAGGAAAGCCACTATCAATAGGGTGACTAACTAAAGAGACAAACCCTGTATTTTGATCAAATGAAAAAACCGACATTTATTAATTCCCTACTCTATGCCTGTTATTATTTTTGTTTTTTACAACTAAAGGTTTAGAAATGACAAAAACCTTAACTCCTTATTTGAACACAGGTTAAACACATTGTTAAGCAAATGTTTATATGGGCTTGCATAAACTAAATTTTGGTTACTTAATGCTCGGTTAGTGCACGCAATTAAAATAAAGCGTTACTAGGCCTTGAGTATCAGTACTTTACTCAGTTATACTGTCTGCACGCTCTGAATTGAGTTACTAATTCAGGGGCTGATTAGGATTCGACGGAATTCAAGAAGCCCAAGGTGCATGTCGAGGTGCGGTTTGCCTCGTTAAACAGCCGCAACCTAAAGTAATCGCAAACGACGATAACTACTCTCTAGCAGCTTAGGCTGGCTAGCGCTCCTTCCATGTATTCTTGTGGACTGGATTTTGGAGTGTCACCCTAACACCTGATCGCGACGGAAACCCTGGCCGGGGTTGAAGCGTTAAAACTAAGCGGCCTCGCCTTTATTTACCGTGTTTGTCCGGGACTTAAAGGTTAATTAAATGACAATACTAAACATGTAGTACCGACGGTCGAGGCTTTTCGGACGGGGGTTCAAATCCCCCCAGCTCCACCAATAAAGGTTTTTGAACTCGTTATTCGAAAACCATAAGAAACCCGCAAATTTGTTAATCCAAATTTGCGGGTTTTTTTATGGAATTTATAAAATAAAGTTTAAGAATGTCTTATTGCGCGTAGCTTCATTTTTATTGCAATCACAAGCAGGCTGAATAACGACAGCATACTTATTAATAACGTTAGGTTAAGTATGGGGATACTTGGCTCGTAGGTAGTGACAGGGGAGTTGTTTGTAGTTTGCGAGTTTTGATATTGCCTAATATAGCTTTGGCTGATCCAATCTACCGCATTTATCCATTGTACTTTGCCGGGATCAGTATTGTTTAGCATCCCTATTGCATGTTTATCGTTATCTAAGCCTTTTGAAAGTTGTACCAGTTGCTGCCAAAATTTATTTTTAGGGCCTAGGTCATCTATTTCTTGCAGGTGCTGTTGTAATTTATCGCCCCCCATCGTTTTTATATCAGCTTGTCCTGTACTTTGCGCGTAGCTATTTATTAGCGATGAAAAGCGACTAAAGTATTCATTACTTTTTTGCTGTGTAGGGTTAGCTGTTCGCTCGTTTGTTACTTTTTGTGTTGGTTTGTTTAGGCTATTTTGATCAATCAAATATTGTTTATAGTTTTGGTAACTTAAGTTATTTGTTGTTGTGTTATTTAGGGTGCCAAAGTTATTTTTAAGTGCATTAACACTGATCACTACGCCTATTATGGTAATAATACAAAGTGCGCAATAGCAAAAGTACAATGCGCTTTTTAAAGTGTTACACAGTAATTTATATTTATTATAACTTTGCTTAATAGCTGCAGCTGTATTTGGGGCTTCACCTGTATCTAGGCGTTCATTTTGTATTGAGATATTTTTGCCGCTAGTGCTTTCACTAATGTGTTTATCTGTATTTTTACTGTGCTCAGTGAGTGCTATTTGATTATTTTGAGATTGAGGGATTACAGTAATGAGTTGAGGTTCTACTTTAGTAATTAATCCTAGCTTTTTTAGTGAGGATTCTGTTTTAACAGCATCAATACTCGATAAGTCTTTTTTTAAAGCGTAAGCTTTTCCATCAAATAACTGAACAACAATATTATGAGGAATATTAAGAAGTTGGCTGAGTTGTTCTTGGGCAGAGGTAAGGTCAGTATTTTGATATAACTGACCATTAAAAACAATTTTAAATGTGGCGCTCACGTTAGTACCTTGCTTGTGTAATTCCATTTGTGGAATTTTATTTTTATTATTTGATACACAAAGCTAACTTAACAGATAAAGGGTATGCTTTCTAATGATTTGCGATTAAAAAAGCCTTAACAAACAGCGTTAAGGCTTTGGCGTGTAGCTGTTACTTTATCGTTTAGCGAGTGATTTTACAGATTGCTTTTGGTCACTTGCTGGTTGGGTTGCTTTGTCTATTAATGTTTCAAGTGGTTTATTTCGAACGCACATAAGTACTTTGTTCATTGCTTGGCATGTGCCTGTCGCTTTTTTATCATGGCTTGTGTAGCTGCAATCTTCATTAATGGCTTTTGCTTCACATGCTTCCCAAGGCGCATTTGAGCCGTGGCCTGCATGACTTAGCGCAGAGCATGAGGCAGCAAGTAATAAGCCAGTGGTTAGTGCTTTTATTACGTTAAATATTTTCATTAGTATCTCAGTTAATTATTTGGCCAAAATGTGCGTTATCTTGCGGTAGCACCTTTAAAGCAACCAATAAACATGTTTTCAGATACGTCGGCTGCATGGTAGTGGTAACCGCGTGTATCGTCGGTGTGGCCTCTACATTCGTCTAAATCAGTGGGTTCTAATCCATCTTCGTTAAGCATGCCAAATATACCAAATCCATCGAGTGCATAACCCATCATGGCGGCATGACCGTCTGATTGAATTTGTGTTTGGCTACAACCTGCTTCACCGTGGTAGTGATAACCTGCTACTAAGTTAATATGGCCAGCGCAATCATCAAAGGCTGCAATAGTGTATGCGCCTAAAATAGCCTCAACAGGGGCGGGTGCAGCAAGTACAACACCATTGAGAGCAACACCTACATTAGCGTTACCAATACTGCTGTTTTGAGTGGTTGCAACGGGCGTTATTGGTATTAAAAATGATTCTGATATACCGCCATCAACATAATCAATAGAGCATTCTACGCAGTGGTTTTGGTATTGTTCTTCTACGTTTGGACGTGCAGCGCCATCACACGATTCTTGTGTGTCGGTTACATTTACAAGGCCTGTACCTTCGTCGTATAGCTGCCAATGGTTATCGTTATATAATGTTGGTAGATTTAAAATAAAGTCGCCAGTTATATCGTAAACCTCACCGGTGCCATCAAACCAAATACCGGCTTCGTCTGCTGTTGAGGTGATATTTTGAGGGCAGAATACACCAATCTCGTAATTTGAAGGTGCACCGGCAATATCAATTTTGTAGCATGATGCTTCATCGCCATTACTTAGCGTACATGTTTGAGTGGTAATAGATGAAATGAGTGCATCGCTTTCAAAGTTAAAAGGGTCAACTTCTACAACAAAATCGGTTGAAGTATCTGTTGTAGTTCCCTCATCGGTGGTTGTTTCAGTTACGACGCTACTTTGAGTATCGCTACCGTTACAGGCAGCTAAACTCAGTGCAAGTATACAAACAGCAAGCGGTGCTAAAATTGGTGCGTTAAGTTTTCTCATCAGAAATATCCGGTAATGAAGTTGAATGTATAATATTTGTTAAATGTGCAAACAAAGTGCAAAAACAACGCAACATAATACATTGCCTGAAATAGAGGCTTATAACGCTTGCTATAAGTGTATGTTGTACCTTTTATTGTTTAAAATACTGCGACTTTAAAGTACCTAAATAGGCAGTGGAGTTTTATGGACTTTTTACTTCCCGACAGTATGTCTTTATTTTTGTTTTTATTAATGATGATCACCGCTGGCTTTACTTCTTTTATATCTGCTGCATTTGGTGCGGGTGGCGGGCTAATGTTGCTTGTTGTTATGGCGTCGTTTATGCCTATGGCAGTTGTTGTGCCTGTGCATGGTTTAGTACAGCTTGGCTCTAATGCAAATAGGTTATTACTCAGCTTTAAGCATATTGATAAAAGCATGTTTGTATATTTTGCGTTAGGCGGCTTAGTAGGGGCGGGGTTATCAAGTTTTGTTATTGATGATATATCGCTTGATGCTATGAAGTTAGTGGTCGCTATTTTTGTTATTTATTTACTGTGGGGTAAAACACCGCCAGTAAAATTAACCTCTAAGTTATGGCGTATGGTCGCCGGTGGCATAACGACTTTTATTTCTATGTTTGTGGGAGCGAGCGGGCCATTAGTTGGTAGCTGTTTATATATAAATAATTACGAAAAGTTAAAATTTACGGCAACGTTTTCGAGCATTATGAGTGTGCAGCATTTGTTAAAAGCGGTAATTTATGGTGCAGTTGGCTTTAGCTTTTGGCAATGGATGCCGCTTGTAATTGCTATGGTAATAAGTGGTGCTGTAGGTACTTGGTTTGGAATTAAATTACTTAAAAGTATGTCTGGGGATAAATTTAAGCGTATTTTTAGAGTCGTTTTAACGTTATTAACGCTACAACTCGGTTGGCAAGGTATTAAAGTATTACTCCACTAATTTACTTAGTGGAGTAAATTTAATTTTATTAAACATAAATCACTTAAGCGGATTAAATAATTCATTGCGCCAAAAAGTTACTGATATAGAGCGACTACACTGTAATTTTTTGGCTTATCAATGAACTATACTAATTTGCAATAATTGTTCATACGTTTAATTAAATTGGTATTAAAGCTTATTTAACAGCGGCTTTAATTGGTTTGTCGCCATCAAATAACTCAAAAATGCGGTTACTAATAAATGAGTTAGTCGCAATATGTAATAATGCATTGGCTACGTTTTCGCGGCTAATTTTAGCCTCAGAACGATCACTTGGTCGCTGCGTCGTTACTTGCATTGAAGCGCTATCATCAGTCAGTGTACCAGGGCGAACAATGGTGTAATTTAAACCACTATTGATTAAGTGCTCGTCAGCCATGTGCTTGGCAACTAAGTAAGGTTTTAAATCACCTTGAATCGAATCTGGGTCGTCTGCACCGATTGAGCTGACCATAATAAAGTGTTTAACGCCATGCTCTTTTGCAAAGGTAGCTGCTTTAGTTGCAGCCCATAAATCAATAAGTACAGTTTTATCATCGCCCGTACTTCCGCCAGAACCTGCAGCAAAAATCACTTGGTCACAGCCTTTCATTGCATCACCAAAATCGCCTTCAAGATCTTGCTCAACAATAGTTAAAAAAGAGCTGTTTAAATCGCTTAGCTTATTCTTGTCGCGCACTAATGCCACAACATTTTGCTCATTTTTTAAAAGTAGCTCAGTTGCCATTTTACCTATTTGTCCGCTTGCGCCAATAATTAGGGTCTTACTCATAATTAACTCCTTCCAATAAATAGTAAAAGTAATGTGCTTACAAACAGACCTTGGGGTAGGGGATAATTTTTAAAGGGTAAAAAAGAGTTTAAATGAGCTAATTTCAAAAAATACTTTAATTAAAATTCAATACTTAACTGAGTATTAAAATTAGCTGCTTTTGGCGTGTTTTTTAGAACTTTTTATTCAACCATTATACTCACTTCGGTCACATAACTACGGCGATATAGACTAATACGAACCTTATGTTCTTGGTAATTATAAAACAAAGTGCGATATGTATTATTGCCGTTTGTTTTTAACGGCTCACCTAATTTTTGCTGATAAAAGCGAGCGATATCAGAAATTGAATCTGTTAAATAACCAGTGCGAACCATTGGGTATTCGCCGGCTACATCCATTGTTGTAACAAACTCTTCAGGAAGTGGGATTTCAGTGACGTTTTGGCTAAGTACATTAAACGATAGAGTGCATAGCAGTATTATTAAAAATGCTAAAGTTTTCATTAAAGTCCTTTAAATAATAAATTCCATTTATTGGTACTCATTTTACCTCAATAAGCACCTTTGTCATTTAAATTTTATTACGAATTAAATCTCGTACTATAAACCGAGCAGGGTGAATAGCTTGGCTTACACGTTCGCTTAATGGGCGGGGCTCGTTATTTAAACAACTTATTAACCGACGCATTATACAACTCTTAATATGGCTGCACTCCAGTTACACGTTGAAGTTTGAAAAAGTTACGCAAATAAGGATCGTTGAATTAAGTTTGCTCATTAGGCATAGTGCTAATGTAAACTAATACTTTAAAAGGAATTTCCATGAAAAATAGTATTATCAAAGTACTTTTAATTTGTACTACCTACCTGTGCTGCATATTTAACCTGCAAGCAAAGCCATTATTAACGGCTTACCCCGATGCGAAATTAGAGAGAAAAGTCACTTTATCAGGTGAAGAAGCACAGTTTGTATCAGCCTTTAATCCTGCGCTAAAAAAATCTCAAAAATTTGAATATAAGACATTTATTGGTGATGTAAGTCATTTTTCTTATCTAATAAAGAATGTTGCTTCTTTAAAGGTAATAGAAAACTACAAAGACGCTTTAAATGATGCTGGATTTAAAGTTTTGTATATATGTTCTTTAAACGATTGTTATGAAAAGCGAGAGGATAAATTGCTGGCTGAAGAGTCGAGCTATTTCAACGTTTCTAGTTATTACGGGCAACCACATTATATTTATGCAACAAAAGGAGATCTTCCTGAAGCTGCCATTTCGTTATTTGTTGGACAATATAAAAATATGACACAAGCACTTTTGACGACAGTTAATATTAAAGAAATTGAAACTGGGCTGATAAAAGCTGATTTTGAAGCATTCAAGAAAAAAGTTAGTAATAAAATAAAAAAATCTACACATGAAGATCTTAAAGGTTCTGCTGATCATCTTTTATTAAGTCGTTACCCTGGTAGCTATATCGAGGATTATCAAAATGTTGATTATGAGGAGTTTAGTATCCCAATTGGCAAGTCTGATAAAAAAACGAGTACTTCACCTATGCTTGATGTTACAGGAGATTTAACGCGAATTACTTATATTGCGAATAAAGTATCGACGTTAAAAATTTATCATAACTATGTGAGTGCTTTGACTAAAGAAGGTTTTGAAACCGTATTTTCTTGTCAAAAAAATGAATGCGGTACAAAAAGAAAAGAGATTCAAGCATTAGGCGATAAGCTGGCAATCAAATCTGTTTATAACTACTTTCACCAACCTAGATATCAAGTTATGAAAAACACTCTAAATGAGCAAACTACCTACGTTGCCTTTTTTATAGGTAATTATAATGGCGATTCTCGTATTCAGCTTGTTGTTGCTCGTACAGAGCCCTTAGTAACAGGCTTAATAGAAACGAATAGTGATAAAATTCTTGAGCAGTTAGAGCAAAAAGGAAAAGCGTCTATTTACGGTGTTTTATTTGATTATGATAAAGCCACTATTAAAGCTGAATCTAAAGAGGCGTTAGATGTTATTGCTCAAGTTATGGAAAAAAATAAAAAATTGAGTTTATATGTTGTTGGTCATACCGATGATAAAGGCTCGTTTGATTATAATTTAAAGCTTTCAAAGCGCCGTGCTGATGCGGTTGTTAACGCATTAATTGCTGATTATGGGGTAGCTAAAGCAAGGTTATTAGCTCAAGGAGCGGGTCCTTATTCACCCGTTGCAACTAATAAAAATGATTTAGGTCGTGAACTAAATCGCCGTGTTGAATTAGTTGAAAGGTTGTCTAGTTCGAAATAATTTATGTTTTTAATTTATATGCACATTAGACCTATTGTTTTAATGTGCATACCTCATTTAAATTTTATTACGAATTAAGTCTCGCACTATAAACCGGGCAGGGTGAATAGCTTGGCTTACACGTTCGCTTAATGGGCGAGGCTCGTTATTTAAACAGCTTACGAGATGTTCTGCGCTTAGCGGTGCGCTACATAAAGCGCGGGCGCCAAAGCCGGTAAAAATATGTAGGCCTTGTTGTGGCTTATTAAGTTTCTCATATTGATAGCGTTTTCCTAAGCGTAAGTTAGCAAAGGCCATTGTATAATCACTTTGTTCGCACCATTGCCCTGCCATTGGTAGGTGATCTATAAATGTGCATCGTACAGCTGCTTTTGCCGAGGTAATATTGCCAAGGGTAGAGGCAAATTCACTTTGCTGATAAAAGCTAAGTAGTTGCTCTTGGTTTAATTGGTTGTCGAGCGCTGTAACTTGACGGCTTTTAGTATTTTTTTCAAATGTTGCACCCATACAGTGATGATCTAAATAGGCTGGGGTAAAATACCCTTTATGGCATAGCACTGTTTTAAGTTTGCGTGATTGTTCACTTGCCTCAATATGTGAAACTTGCCCGCGTACGCCTACTATTGGTAGCGCTTTTGTTTGCTCAAATGCATCACTGTGCTCGCCTGCACAAATAATTACATCACTAAAAGGACCTAACTGCTCATCATTCGTTAATAAAAACCAACCGCTGTCAGTTTTTTTAAGCTGTTTTATATTGCAGTTAAATACGCTTTTAAATGGGTTTATGCTATTTGCAGCGCTTAACATGGCGTTTACTAATTGCGGAGGGTTAACCCAGCCGCCTTGTTCAAAGAACACGCCCGAATAACCTGTTTCTACGCCGGCTATTTCGTCGCCTTGCTCTGCGGTTACGTTGTGCATTAGCTGGGTTGGCCACAGTTGTTTTTGTGCTAAGTTTTCATGTTTATCGGCCAGAGGCTTTTTTACTGCGTGTTGTAATACGCCGCACCAATCGTAATCAAAATTAAAACCACTGCTAAGTAAGTTGTTATATAGGCGCTTTGCGTATAAAAAGCTATGTGCAAACAATTCGCTGTGCGGCGAGTTTTTTGCTTGTAGGTGAGGGTAAATAGCGCCTTGAACATTGTGCGATGCCCCCATAGCTGGTTTTTCATCTTGGCAGAATAATTGGCTTGCTATGCCTCGTTTAGCCAAACTATATAAAATGCAGCTACTGGCTATACCACCGCCAATGACCGCTACATTTTTTAAAGCGCTGCTATCTTGATGAAAATATGCAGGAGCTGATTGAGCATCATTTACGCACTCTAGTTGGCCAACAAGCATATCTCTTTTTTGGCCAAAGCCTTTGGCTTTTTTAGTATTAAAGCCTGCATCAATTAATCCACGGCGAACAAAACCTGCTGAAGTAAATGTTGATAAGGTTGCACTTGCCCTTGATATATTGACCATAGAATTAAATAAACTTTGCTGCCACATTTCGGGGTTTTTACTTGGCGCAAAACCATCTAAATACCAAGCGTCAACAATTCCTGTTTGCGGATAGCTCATAGCTTGTATTGATTCAAGTGCATCACCAAAGTATAAATCGAGAACAACCAGTCCATTGTCAAATTCGAGTCTGTGGCATCCTTCTAAATTAATTGGGTATTGTTTAGATAATTTGTTACTAAAGGCACTTAATGATGGCCATGCCTGTAGTGCTTTGTTTAAATCGTCTATGTGCAGTGGATATTTTTCAAATGAAATAAAGTGTAAGCGTTTAACACCATTATCTAATTGATTTTGAACTTGTTGACGTGCAAGGTGGTCAGTAAAGCGTTGCCATGTATTTAAAAAGTTTAAACCTGTACCAAAGCCGGTTTCGGCAATAACAAAATGTGGCTGGTCATGATTTTGTAATCGTGCATCTATATTATTTTGCTCATAATACACATAATGCGATTCAGCTAAGCCATCGTCATTAGAAAAATAAATATCACCGAAGTCATTAGCGAAAGGTGTACCTAAATTATTAAAGTGTATATGTGCATTTTTGATCATGATTTTTTAATTTTATAGATATATTTTTTAATTATTTTACGGGTTTTCTTTGAAATAGTCTGGCGTTATTTATAAGCTAGCAGTTCAGAGTACAAGTGTACGCTAGAAAGCTGACCACTTAGGTGATTAAATTCGCGTAAAATAGAATGCAATTAAGTATTAAGCTAAGGGAATTACCCATGAGAAGAGCTGTAATTACAGGTATCGGTGTTGTATCAAGTATAGGTAACAACAAAGAAGAAGTATTAGAATCGTTAAAAACGGGCAAAAGCGGCATCGCTTTTAATCAAGAATTTGCCGATTATAAGTTACGTAGTAACGTATCGGGTAAAATTGATATTGACGTTAAAGCACACGTTGACCGCAAAGCAATGCGCTTTATGGGAGATGCTGCCGCTTACTCTTATATTTCAATGACGCAAGCAATTGAAGACTCAGGTTTGTCTGACGACCAAGTATCAAATGAGCGCACGGGTATTATTGTTGGCTCTGGCGGTGGTTCGTCTAAATGGCAAGTAGAAGCTGCTGATATTTTACGTGAAAAAGGCGTAAAACGTGTAGGGCCTTATATGGTGCCACGCACTATGGCGAGCACTACATCTGCTTGTTTAGCAACACCATTTAAAATTAAAGGTGTTAACTATTCAATTAGCTCTGCATGTGCAACATCTGCGCATTGTATTGGTAATGCAGTAGAGCAAATCCAGCTTGGCAAGCAAGACGTTGTGTTTGCTGGTGGTGGTGAAGAGCTACACTGGACATTGGCAATGGAATTTGACGCTATGGGCGCACTTTCTACTAAATACAATGAAACACCTGAAAAAGCGTCTCGTACATATGATGCAAATCGCGATGGTTTTGTTATTTCTGGCGGCGGTGGTATTGTTGTAGTTGAAGAACTTGAACATGCACTTGCACGTGGCGCGCACATTTACGCTGAAATTGTTGGCTACGGTGCAACATCAGATGGCTACGACATGGTTGCTCCATCTGGCGAAGGTGCAGCACGTTGTATGCGCCAAGCTATGCAAGATGTAGATAGTATTGATTACCTAAATACGCACGGCACATCAACGCCTGTAGGCGATGTTAAAGAGTTAGGTGCGATACAAGAAGTGTTTGGTGGTAAATCACCAATGATCAGCGCAACTAAAGCAATGACGGGTCATGCCCTAGGTGCTGCAGGTGTTCACGAAGCTATCTTCTCATTATTAATGCTAGAGCACAGCTTTGTAGCACCTTCAATTAATATTGATGAGCTAGATGAGCAAGCGACAGGTTTAGATATTATTACTGAGCGTCGTGATGTTGAGTTAAATACTGTAATGTCTAATAGCTTTGGCTTTGGTGGCACAAACGCGACTTTAGTTATGAGTAAGTACAAAGGTTAATTTGAGCTTATAAGCCCTATATGCAAACGCATATCTGGGCTAAATAGCCCAAAACAAAAAAGGAAAGCCGAGGCTTTCCTTTTTTATTATCGAAAGTTTAATTAACCTTCGTTATGTTCTTGACGTGCTTGCTCAATTTCGTCTGCAATTTCTTGCGCTTTTTGCTTAGTTTTTTCAGTTAACTCGCCAGCAGCTTCTTTGCTTTTAATCCATGCATCAACCGCAATCTCTTTGCCGTCGTCGTACATGTCTAAGCCCATTGTTTTACTTTGCTCTAATAGCTCGTTTAAAGACTCATCATTTTTAAGATCGTTAGTTGTCTCTTTAACGTCGTTCCATGCATCACCAAGCTTTTCTTGCATTTGTGCGCTTTTATCTTTTGCATCTTCTTTTACTTCGTTGGCATCTTCACAACCAGTTAATGTAATTAAAGTGCCTAGTAAAGCTAAACCTGCTAATTTATTCATGTGCTATCTCCTTTAGAGACTGATAATTAATTCGAGGCAGACTATACAACAATGAAAATGAACGCCCCCGTAACAAAACGATTAAATTTTAAATTAATGAATGAGCATGATTGGCCTCAATTATTTGAACTCGACCAAGACCCAGCTGTAATGCAGTATTTAACACGAGGTGAACCTACCTCTTTAGAGCAAATAAAAAATGAGGGAGTGCCTCGTATGCTCGCATATCGAAATGAGCTTAAAGGCTGGGGGCTGTGGAGTGTCACTATAAAGCAAACCAATACATTTATAGGTTGGGTATTAATAAGGCCTATGGGCTTTTTTACTGATGCACCAAACTACAGTGATATTGAAATAGGCTGGCGCTTTAAGCAAGCAAGTTGGGGGCATGGTTATGCAACCGAGGCGGCTTTAGCATTATGTGATGAACTTATAAAGCAAGATGACGTTAAGGCGATAAGTGCAACGGCACTAAAAGATAATACGGCCTCTATAAATATAATGAAAAAGCTAGGTCTGCAATTTATAAAAAATTATACACATACAGACGAGCAAGGCGACTTACCTGCGGTGCTTTATTCAAAAAGTGTTTAAAGATGATTAAATATCAACAGTATAAAGATTGACCTGTCCTTAAGTGACGTGCATTAATAAGAATACGTAACTAAAAAATAATAAATTAAGGATGTTGTATGGGATTGCTTTTTTCACCAAATAAATTAATTGTCAAAAGTGTGCTGGTTTTACAGTTCGCTGCTTTTAGTGTTTTAGCGCAGCCTTTATCGCAAAGCGCGGTAGCAATGCCTGACTCGTTCAGTGCCGATGCTGCTAAAAGTATATTAGAGCAAGGCGGTAATGCTGTTGATGCGGCTATTACGGCACAATTTGTACTTGCAGTAACGCTTCCTGAAGCCGGTAATATTGGCGGCGGGGGATTTATGCTTATTCAAAAAGATGGCAAGGGCGATTTTATAGATTATCGCGAAACAGCGCCAACAGCGGCTCATCGTGATATGTATTTAGATGAGCAAGGTAATGTTATTGCAAACAAATCAATATATGGTATTCACGCAAGCGGTGTACCTGGCAGTGTAGCGGGCATGTGGCTTGCCCATCAAAAACATGGCACTTTAAAGTGGGAAGAATTAGTACAACCTGCGGTAACGTTGGCTGAGCAAGGGTTTGTAGTTCCGCCTAAGTTAGCAAAAGGTGTGAGCAATTATATAGCCCACCTAAAAGAGCAAAAAATAAATGTAAACTTCGAAAAATACTTTGCTGATGTAAAAGCTAATAAAGTATTTAAGCAACCCGAGTTAGCGGCGACGCTAAAGCGTATCCGTGATAGCGGCCAAGATGGGTTTTATAAAGGCGAAACTGCAAATATTATTGCTAAATTTATGCACCAACATGGCGGTATAATTAATCAAGATGATTTAAAAGGTTACACCGCTAAATCACGTACACCTATTAAAGCGAGTTGGAATGGTTATGAAGTACTTACTTCTCCACCGCCGAGTTCAGGTGGTATTGCTATTTTACAGTGGCTTAAAATGTATGAGTTACAAAAACCAGATGCGGGCTTAGCGCATAACTCTACTCAATATGTACACTTACTTTCTGAAATAGGTAAACGTGTATTTGCAGATAGGGCGGAGTATTTAGGCGATCCTGACTTTTTTGATGTACCAGTCAACGCATTAACTAATATTAACTACCTCAAAGAGCGAAGTAATGGCATTTCATTAACCGCTATCTCGACTACCGAAAATATTAAACCGGGCCTTAAAGAAAGTGAGCAAACTACGCACTTTTCAATCGTTGATAAAATGGGTAACGCTGTCGCAAATACCACCACAATAAACTTAGGGTTTGGTAGCGGTGTAGTTGTTGAAGGTGCAGGGTTTATTTTAAATGATGAAATGGACGACTTTAGTGCTAAACCTGGCGTTATGAATGTGTTTGGTGCAATAGGCGGTAAAGCTAACGAAATACAGCCGCACAAGCGTATGCTTAGCTCTATGACGCCTACAATACTCCTTAAAGACAACACGGTTAAAATGGTGACAGGCTCGCCTGGTGGCACAACTATTATTAGCTCTGTGTACGAATCTATTTTAAATGCGGTAGAGTTTGATATGACTGCAGAGCAGGTTGTAAATAGCCCTCGTTTTCATCATCAATTGTGGCCTAAAAATATAATTAGAACACACATAGGTTTAACCGATAGCGTAAAAGCAGAGCTTACAAAAATGGGTTACACCATAGATGAGAACCACTTTGGTGACTTACACGTTATTATTAATAAAGAGGGCCAATTAGATGCCGCTTCTGAAGCATCAGGACGTGGTAAATCAATTGTTTTTTAAATAAAAAAACACCGCGCTAAAAGCGCGGTGCTTTAAACAATACAAAATTATTGAGTATCAATTAAATCTTCAACACCCACTATTAGCCATGGAGCGTCGTCTGAAATTAGACGCTCTAAGTGCCAAATTTCTAAAATAGGCTCTTCTTTTTTATCGTCTAAATCACGGTACTTACCTTTAAAGCGAACACTAACTTGCCACGATTGCGCGTTTGTATCTGCGCGCACAAGTTCGGCATCAATAAACATCACTTCTGTTTCTACGCTTTGTATAGCTTCACGTTCAGCTTTAAACTCGGCAACAAGTGCAGGGCTTGAGTATTCAGCCATTGTGGTGTAATCGGCATTGTTCCATGCAGTTTGTAGCGTATGGTAATGACTACGGGCACCTTGCAAAAAGCCATTAACGTCAAAGTTAGGTGGTAAATTAAAAGGCACACTTTCACCTTGCGGGGCGCTGCTTGCAAAGCCTGTACTTGTTGGTTGCTCGATAGGTGCTTGTTTAAGAGCATTTTGCTGAGCACTTGTATTTGCACTGGCAAGTTGTGGGGCACGATTAGCACGTAAAAAGCCCGTTACTAGCTTAAATAAAATAAAGAGTCCGCCAGCTAATAAAATCATTTCTAATAGCTGAAAACCTTCAAAATCGTCGCCTAACATTGCTGCAATTAAGCCACCCGCTAAAAGTCCCCCAAAAACGCCTGCCATAATGCCTTTTTTATTTGATTTTGCTTTAGGTGCAGCGTTAGGTGTTGTTGTATCTGTTTGTTGTTTTTGCGCTGTTTGTTGTGTTGCAGGTGTCTGTCCGCGTTTACTACTGCCAAACTTTTTACGTGCGTGTGCATCAAAACTGGCAGTACATAATAATGCCAATAATGAAAAAATAACGATGATGTTCTTCATGAAATACCCTAATTAAAATCGAGCCGCGATTATAATTTACTTTCTTTAGAAATTTAATTAATTACTTTAAAAATCAGAGGTTTTGGGTATAAAGGGAGGGTTTATTAGAGGGTATTTAATAAAAAAACCGCTCAGTAGAAACTAAGCGGTAAATTTGTCTATTTTAAAGCCAACGGATTGCGCCAGTAACGCGTTCGTTATATGTATCTAGAGGTGCTCCAAGACTTGCCACTAAAATAGTATCAGCTTGTGAGCCACGATTAATGTGACCTTCAAAGCGCTCATCGCGGAAGTTGTCATCCCCAAAACCAAATGATTTATTTTCAGAAGGCACTATAAATACCGTCATAGGACCAAAGTCAGACTCAAATATTAAATGCAGTCCTTTTTCGCCTTTAAAATCACAAAACATGGCATAAGTTACAGCGCCAGGAAGTTCATCAAGATGACCACCTAATACTGCAAGCTTGTCGTTGACGCTTTGTAGGCTAATGGGCTCTTTTTTATCAAGCGCATTAATTTCGTAGTACACATGGGCAAGCGCATGCTCACCGGCTTCGTGTGCAATATTTTGCTCTGTACTAAAAAAGAAGGCACTAATCGCCACTACAAAAGATGCTGCTAACGCAAGATGTACACGATCAAACTTAAAACGCGATCGAGCATCAACCACATTTTTGCCTTTTGCTTGTTCTTCTTGGAGTGCTTTTTCTTTTAACGATGTGTTTAAAAGAATGCGGTCTGCAAGATTTTCAGGCACAGGTATATCTAAAGAATCTTGAATGAATTTATCAAAATCTTTCATATCGTTAATAAAACTTTGTCGCTCTGGGTTATTGTCAGCAAACTCCATAAGCTCCTTGTCAATGTCGTTTGGCTGCGCAATAGTGCGGCGACGAAACTCAAGTTCATCCATTATTTTGATGCCCCTTTAAGTTGTTCATCATCACGGCTTAAAGCCTCTTTAAGTTGATTTCTGGCACGGTATAAACGAGTCATTACCGTGTTTTTATTTAAATTAAGTATGCCTGCAATTTCTTCACCAGAGCAGCCCATTACAACTTGCAGTAATAATGGCTCTCGGTATTCATCAGATAGCAGTGCAATCTGGCGTTGAATTACCGTTTGTTCCATTTCATCGTCTAATGAATGGCTGGTTTCATCAACAAGCGTATCGTTTTCTACGTCGCTGTAATCAAACTGTTTACGTTCAAATCGGCGTGCGTTTTCTCTTCGTAATATAGTAAGCAGCCAAGGTTTAGCTGCCTTTTGATCAAGTAAAGAGTCGAGTGAACGCCATGCGCGTAAAAACGTTTCCTGTACTAAATCATCTGCTATGTGCGGATCACGGCATAACCAATAAGCAAAGCGATAAAGCTCTTTATTGTAAACGTGGACCAAGGCTTCATAACGCTTTTGTTTCTCTGCCATATCGATTAAGACCTGATTGTTTGATTTTTTCTTTCCAAGCATAAGCACTTTTTTAATTAAAAATTATTAGTTATTGCAAAAAAAGACCTAAGGTTCGTAGTTATTAATCATAAAGGTCTTTTAATACAGCTTGTTGCGACTTTGATGCCTGAGTTTGATAGATCTCAAGAATTTTAATAATAGCATTAAGATCCGTGTTTGCGCCTTTATTACTATAAAGTTGTGCCTGCAATTGGCTAATGAGACCGTTAAGCTCGCTGCTGTTTACGTGGATGCAGAGCTCATCAATCGCGCCAACATTTTTATGGGTCACCTTTACAGAAAAGTTATTTAATGCGGTGTAAAAGGCTTTCACATCGTGTGTTTTGGCTAATGCTTTAAGCTCATTTAAGCTTGGCTGAGAAGTACCACGGGTGTTTAGCTGTAATTTTTCAGTCGTATTTTTAGTAGAACGGCTTATTAAGCAAAAAATTACAGTACCAATCCATAAAATATACCCTAAAGCGGCAACAACTATTAACCAAAGAGGAGTATCACTTTTAGTTTCAATAGGTTGTGTGCCAGTTGCTCGATTCGAAATATTTTCAAGAGTAGGTGAATTATTTGTGCTGGGTTGTGGGTTTGCTATGGCTGTATTAGGCGCGGTAGTACTTGGCGTTACTGTAATAGTACGCTTTGGTAATGTGGCTAAGCTAATACGGTTCATTTTGGTATTAAACCAAGGCAGCTTTATTTCAGGCAAAGTATAAGTACCTGGTTTTTGCGGCAGTAAGGCATATGATGCCGTTTGCTGCGACACAACGCGTCCGTCTCGCACTGCATTGTTATTTTCTTTTTTATCAGGGTAACTGCGTATGCCATCAATAGTAGGCATAGAGATTTCAGGTAATTGCTCTTTTGTAACTCCAAGCGCGGTAAGTGTAATAGTACGAGTTATAGGCGTACCTACTTCTACTGTGTTGTCATTAGGTTGCCATTCTTCATCAAGGTTAACCAATTCGCTTGGTAACCATGCACCTTTATAGTCACTCGGGATTGGTTTTATTTCTACTTGCTGATCATCGCCAAGAGCAGATACCTCCAGTTGGCGGTAATTTTGCTGTACTCGCCCTTGAAACGCAGGGCCTGCAATCGTGTAGGCACCACTTTTTTGTGGCTGAATCAAATACTCACGAGTAATAACAAGGTAGCGTTTGCCATCAACTAGCTCATAACTCTCAGTTTGTTTACCTAGTTGGGTTAGCTGAGCATCTTCCATACTTGGTGTGCTTAAGCTGCCATCAAGCAGTTCTTTGGCAAGGTAGAGCTTAACAGTGTAAACACCGGCTTCTTGCACAAATAATGAATTACTTGAGAGCGACGTTTTTAAAAATATTTCGTTATTTTTATCTGCATCAACTGAGCGTTTTGCCACTTTTAATTTAATAGGTTGTGAGGTTAACCCTGCAACGCTAAATGCCGGTATAGTGTAATCACCCTCTGTACGGGTCATTAGTTTAACTGACCACGTAGTTTGTTTATTAATGCTGCCATTAATAATGTTGGTACGAGAGCTTAAGCTCGTCGGGCCTACAACAAAGTCTTTTAACAGCGATGAGGTGTCTGGTTGCTCGCCTTTAACTGTATCGTCTACCGATATATTAAGCATAAAAAATTCACCCGCTAATACAGGGTTTTTATCTACGCTGGCTTCTAATTTGGTGGCAGCCCACGAAGGCATCGCACTTAATAGCAATAAACAGCAAAATAATCGCATTACCATGATTTTTCGACTCCTGCAGGGCGACGTTTGTATTGTCTTTTTTGGGCTTCTAATTGCATTTTATTCCGTAATAAAATAGCCGGATCGTCCGGGACTTTTCTAAGTAGTTGATTAAGCTGTTGTGCTTTTTCTTTTTCTTCATTAGTGAGCTCACTTGCTTGGGCTTGCATCGCTTGTTGCTGAGCATTTTGTTTTTGCTCATCAGTGGCAGGTTGCTCACTTATTGCTTGTGGCTTACTTTGTTGCTGCTCATCCTCTTTAGGCTGATCAGCGTCTTTATTTTGCCCTTGTTCGCTTTGTGGCTGGGCTTGCATATCAGGTTCATTTTGCTTATCTGATTGCTCGCCAGGCTCACCTTGTTGATCTTTTGATTGTTCAGATTCTTTATCTGATTTTTCATCGCTTGAGCTTTGACTTTCGTTTTCGCCTTTTTCAGAATCGCTTTTATCACCATTTTGTTGCTGATCCTGTTTTGACTCATCAGAATTTTGCCCTTGGTTTTGCTCATCTTTTTTCTGACTATCATCTTGGTCTTGAGAGTCGTCGCCGTCGCTTTGCTGATCTTGCTGGTTTTGTTGCTCTTGTTGATTTAGTAATTGCTCAACTAAGGCTTGGTTATCGGCTGCTTGTGTAAAGTCATCTTGTAAGCTTTGGGCCTGTTTGTACGCCTCAATTGCGTCCTCAAGTTTGCCAGCTTTGGCAAGGGCATTACCGTAGTTGTATAATCCGGTAGCCGACTTATCATTACTAAACTCATTAAGTGCAGCATCAAAATTACCTTGCTGGTAAAGCGCCGCGCCTTTCAACTCACTCGATTGCGCCTGTGTTGCTGCATCGTATTCTTTATTATTGTAAGCCTCTAATGCACGTTGATCTGCATTTTGCAAAAGAGTAGGGAGCTCTACGGCATACGCATTTTGTTGCGGTAAAAAACCAAAAGCTAAAAATGCGCCTAACAAGGCAGCGCGTCTAAATAAATACAAACCAAATGGCAGTAATAACAAGAGTCCGTAAATACCTGCATCTATTCGCCAAAGCGCATGGCTTTGTTTTTCGTCTTTCAATAATTCACTCTGTGCATTTGGGGCAAACGTATTTATGTCGTTATTGCTAGGTTGGTAACTAGCAAATTTACCACCGCTGCTTGATGCTAAATTTTTAAGCTGAGAGGCATTAATTGTAGGTACTACAATTTGGCCGTATCTGTCTTTCAAAAATCCGCCTTCAGGTAACTTAATTGGTGCGCCTTGAGCGGTACCTACACCATATATATTTAATCTATATTGGGTGTTACTGGTAAAGCTACTCACGTCGCTTTGTTCTTGTTGGTCAATACCGTCGGTCACTAAAATAATGTCGCCATCAATATAACCCGCTTGCGTTAATAGCTCTTTGGCCATATCAAGACCCGCTAAAACGTTTGAGCCTTTGTCTGGCATTATTTCAGGGCTCAAGCTTGGAATTAAATTACTGAGTGTTGTGGCATCGTTTGTTAGTGGCGAAATTACATAGGCCGTGCCTGCGTAAGCTACAAGCGCGGTATCACCTTCTTTAAATAGCTCAATCATATCAAGCGCTTTAAAGCGTGATTGCATTAAACGATTTGGCAGAATATCGGTGCTGTACATTGAGTACGACATATCCATAACAATTACACGGGCACTTTTACTTTGAAATACAGGAACTTGTTTTTTCTCAAAGCTAGGCCCAGCACTAAATAAAATGCCAAGGCTGCAAAATAAAGCAACTAGCCAAAGTGGCTGGCTGGCTTTAGTGTTTGCTTCGCTCATTATAAATTGTGCTAAATGCGGTGCAATTAGCTGCTCACTGGTGGTTTTTTTATGCTTAATTAAGGCAACAAAAAATAATGCCACAGCAGGTATGAGTAACCATAAAAGAGCGGGGCGAATAAATTCAAAATCCATTAGTTTGGCTCCTTTAATGCACGCAGTGTACTAAGCATTACTTTTAAGCTAATAAGTAAAATAGCGATAAGTAACGGGTAGTAAAATAATGAGCTTTGTGGGCGAAATGTTTGTTCATCAGCGCTAATAGGTTCAAGCTTATCAAGCTCTGCGTAAATTTGTTGAAGGCCAGCTACATCTTTGGCTCTAAAGTATAATCCGCCAGTTTGCTCGGCAATCTTTTTAAGTAATCTTTCATCTAAATTACTGCCACTAGAGCCTCCCACATTAAAGAGACTAAAGCCGCGCGGATTATCTGAGCCAACACCAATGGTGTACACTTTAATACCTTCTTCGCGAGCTAGCAGTAGGGCATCTTCTGGGTTTAGATTGCCCGCGGTGTTTTGTCCGTCGGTTAATAGCACCACAATTCGGTTACTTTCATCTTTATTGGCAAAGCGTTTTACCGAAAGACCCAATGCATCACCAATGGCTGTTGCGCGCCCCACTAAACCAATTTGCGCTTCGCTGAGCATTTTACTTACTGTTTTGACGTCGCGGGTGAGCGGGGTTTGTAAAAACGCGGTGTCGCCAAATAATATTAGCCCAAGCCTGTCGCCTTGACGTTGCTCTATAAAATCACTGAGTACAGCTTTTACCATGGTAAGGCGGTCAACATATTGGCCATTATAAGCCATGTCTTGTTCGGTCATCGAGCCTGATAAGTCAACTGCTAACATTATATCGCGTCCTTCATTTGGTAATGAAATTGGCTCATCTAACCATGTTGGATTGGCAGCAGCAGTAACAAGTAATAACCAAATTACCCACTCGAGGGGATTTAAACGTCGTGCGTGTGGCTCGATGCTTTGGCTGGTTAAATTGTGCTTTGCAAAACTGGGTATACGTAAACGCGTACTGGCATTACTTGCTGCGGGTTTTAATAGTAAAAGTAATAAAGGCAAGGGTAGTAATAAAAATAACCATGGCCAGCTAAATTCAAACATTTACTGACTCCTTTATTTTAAATTGCTTAATACCTTGGCGAAATTTTTCGCACAGTGTTGTATCTTTTTGACTGGGGTTATACAAGCTTAGTATTTCTTGTTCTGTAAAGCTTAAACCGGTGAGTGTATTAAGTGTTGTGCACCATTTAGAGGTAGATTGCGCAGCAAGTCGCTTGTCGTAATATTCAATCACTAAACGTTTTAAAATAATATGCAGTTGCTGAGGGTTTTGCTCACTTTGACTCAATTGTATTGCGTAGCGTTTAGGCTTTTTAAATTTATGTTTTTTATAAAATATATAAATAGCTGCGCACAGTGCTAAAAACAGCAGTGCAATAATAACCCACCAAGCAGGGGCGAGTGGCCACCAATTAACTTGGCTTGGCGCTATTATATCGTGCAGGCCATCGAGTGGATTGGTTTGCATGGTTATTTTCTCACTAATTGCAGCTCAAGCGGTGTTGCTGCATTGAATGATATTAAATTAAGACCCGATTTAGTTAGGCGATTAAAGCGCGCGCTAAATGCTTGCTCAGCATTTTTAGCAAAACGTTCTCTAAAGCTGTTATCCATTAATGGTAGGGCAAAGTCTTGACCATTTGCATTAACGATAACGGCTTGCTTAAACGCAGGTAACTGATGCTCAAACGGATCGCTTATGTGGCAACCAATCAGCTCGCAGTGGCGGCTTAATATTTCAAGTTGCTTAAAGCTCGCATCATCCAGAGCATTAAAATCAGACACTAAATACACTAAGCTGCCTGGTTTTGCTAAATGGTTAAGGCGCTTTAGGTTATCGCTAAAGTTGTTAGTGGCTGTTTTATCAATATTGTTAAGCGCTTGCTGGTGGTTATCGCATAAATTATGACAAAGCTTAAGCACGGCTTTTTCACGGGCGCTGGGTTTTAGCTCTAAATGCGAGTGCTGATTAAACACAATACCGCCAATTCTATCGCCGCGCTGACACGCCGACCATGCAACAAGAGCGCTTATATGCGCAGCTTGCACCGACTTTAACAGTAACTTTGAGCCAAACAGCATTGAGTTAGAAAAATCAGTAAATACAAATACAGGACGCTCTTTTTCTTCTTGAAAGAGCTTTGTGTGAGTCTCGCCGGTACGCGCAGTAACTCGCCAATCAATAGAGCGAATATCGTCACCTTGCTGATAATGTCGCACTTCGGCAAATTCCATTCCTCGGCCTTTGTGCGGTGCAAGGTATTGCCCTGTTAAGGTATTTTTTATTTTTACCTTAGGGGCAAGTTCAAGCAATTGCGCTTTGGCTTTGTAATACATCAGCTCTTTGAGTGCTAAATTAACACCGTGGCTATGGCTCTGTTTGAGCCATGCTTGGGTTTCTAATTGTTTTTGCATAACTTATGGTACGGCTACAAGTTCAACTATACGGCTTATTACTTGATCTTTAGTAATGCCATCGGCTTGGGCTTCGTAACTTAAGATAATGCGATGACGCAGTACGTTATGCACAACAGCTTGAATGTCATCAGGTGCTACAAAGTCACGGCCTTGAAGCCATGCATGAGCACGAGCACATTTATCAAGTGCTATTGTTGCACGCGGACTTGCACCGAACTCAATCCAGCTACCTAGTTGCGCATCTAATTTAGCGCCTTCACGAGTGGCAATAATAAGTTGTACTAAATATTGCTCAAGCGGCTCTGCTAAATAAAGGCCTAATATTTCTTTACGAGCTGCAAATAAGTCGCTTTGACTAATTTTTTGCATTACTGGTTGTTGCTCGTTAAGCGCTTCGCCGCGTGTTAAACGCAGTATATCAAGCTCATGCTCTGCGCCAGGGTAGCCAATACTTAGGTGCAGTAAAAAGCGATCCAGCTGGGCTTCTGGTAACGGGTAAGTCCCTTCTTGCTCTAGCGGGTTTTGTGTTGCCATAACTAAGAACAGTTCGCTAAGCGGATAGGTATTTTTACCCACGGTAACTTGTCGCTCTGCCATGGCTTCTAATAGTGCTGATTGTACTTTGGCTGGTGCGCGGTTAATTTCGTCAGCTAAAATTAGGTTGTGAAAAAGAGGGCCTTTTTCAAATACAAACTCGCTAGTTTGTTGGCGGTAAATATCGGTACCTGTTACATCAGCTGGTAATAAATCTGGCGTAAACTGTACGCGCTGAAATGAGCCTTCAATGCCTTTAGCAAGTGCATTAACTGCACGTGTTTTTGCAAGCCCAGGAGGGCCTTCTACTAATAAGTGACCATCAGCTAAAATAGCAATAAGTAGCGCTTGTGTAAGCTCTGGCTGGCCAATGATTTGTGTATCTAAGTACGTTTTTAATTGTGAAAATGCGTTAGCTGCCATAATAAGTGGACTGTCCTCGTCAGCTGGGTTTGTACCTAATAGTGTTAGGTGATAAATACTGACCTATTTATAAGGTTTATAATTGGGTAACTCAAGAGTTAGACTGTATTTTTTAAAATAGTTCGTTATTTTTTAACGATTTTTAGCGTACCACAAAACTTTGTAAATGCGTCTAAAAAAGCCTATTGTGATAGTCGTAATTAAACACTGTTTATATAAATTTGTGTTTATCTATTGGCTTTAGGGCACGGGTTGTTTAGAATCGAGGAAAACAAACAGGTCAGACCTGTCAGCGGGAGAGCATAAATGTCTGAGCAAAACATACTAAAAACACCAAAGGGCGACCGTATTGCCATAGTTAGCGGCTTACGTACACCTTTTGCAAAACAAGCAACAGCGTTTCACCATGTACCAGCACTTGATATGGGTAAATTGGTGGTTAACGAAATGCTTGAACGATTAAATTTCAATAAGTCAGAAATTGATCAACTTGTATTTGGTCAAGTAGTACAAATGCCAGAAGCGCCAAATATTGCACGTGAAATTGTATTGGGCACAGGTATGCCTGTATCGGTTGATGCATATTCTGTATCGCGCGCATGCGCTACCAGCTTTCAGGCTATTGCTAATGTAGCTGAGTCTATTATGGCGGGATCTGTAAGTGTAGGTATTGCAGGCGGCGCAGATTCGTCATCAGTACTACCGATTGGTGTTAGTAAAAAGCTAGCAGGCAGCTTAGTTGATTTAAATAAAGCGCGTACGCTTGGTCAACGTTTAAAAATATTTTCAAAACTGCGCTTAAAAGATTTATTACCAGTGCCTCCTGCAGTTGCAGAGTACTCAACAGGCCTTTCAATGGGGCAAACTGCTGAGCAAATGGCTAAAACACATAATATTAGCCGTGAAGATCAAGATGCATTAGCGCATCGTTCTCACTCACTTGCAACGCAAGCATGGGCTGATGGTAAGTTAAAAGATGAAGTAATGACGGCGCATTTACCGCCATATAAAAGCTTTATTTCAGAAGACAACAACATTCGTAAAAACTCAACGGTTGAAGGCTACGCCAAGCTTAAACCTGTTTTTGACCGTCAGCACGGTACTGTTACCGCTGCAAATGCAACACCATTGACTGATGGTGCAGCGGCCGTACTTATGATGAGCGAAAGCAAAGCAAAAGCACTTGGCTATGAAATACTAGGTTACGTACGTAGCTTTGCATTTTCGGCAATTGGCGTAGAAAAAGACATGTTAATGGGCCCAGCTCATTCAACGCCTATTGCACTAGATAGAGCGGGTATTACGCTTGCTGATTTAGATTTAATTGAAATGCACGAAGCGTTTGCATCGCAAACACTTGCCAATATGAAAATGTTTGCCTCAGACAAATTTGCACAAGAGCATTTAGGTCGCAGCAAAGCAATTGGCGAAATTAACATGGATAAGTTTAACGTTAACGGCGGCTCTTTAGCATATGGTCACCCATTTGCAGCAACAGGTGCACGCTTAATTACGCAAAGCTTACACGAGCTTAAACGTCGTGGTGGCGGTTTGGCATTAACAACAGCGTGTGCTGCTGGTGGTTTAGGTGCAGCCTTTGTAT
This sequence comes from Pseudoalteromonas sp. SR43-7, assembly GCF_014163785.1. Taxonomy (NCBI): domain Bacteria; kingdom Pseudomonadati; phylum Pseudomonadota; class Gammaproteobacteria; order Alteromonadales; family Pseudoalteromonadaceae; genus Pseudoalteromonas; species Pseudoalteromonas sp. SR43-7. The sequence continues at coordinate 46,928 of NZ_JACJDY010000004.1, forward strand.
TGGAGAGCGCGTAATGACTGATTCAGTATTTAATTTAGCGGTAGATGAAAACAAAATTGCCGTAGTAACGATTGATGTGCCAGGGGAGAAAATGAATACCCTGCGCAGTAGTTTTGCCGATGACTTAAAAGCATTATTAGAAGACGCTAAGTCGCAAAATGTAAAAGGCATGGTATTTATAAGCGGAAAAAGCGATAACTTTATCGCGGGCGCCGATGTAAAAATGCTCGATAGCGTTCAAAAGCGTGATGATGCTTTAGCTATTAGCGAACTATGTCATCAAGCATTTTTTGATATGACAAAACTGCCATACACAACAGTAAGCGCGATTCATGGCGCTGCATTAGGTGGTGGTTTAGAGTTTGCTTTAGCGTGTGACTACCGTGTTGGTACCGACAGCGATTTAACAAAAATTGGCTTACCAGAAGTGCAACTAGGTTTACTACCAGGTGGCGGCGGTACGCAGCGCTTAACTAAAATTGTTGGTATTCAAAAAGCACTTGAGTGGATGCTAACAGGTAAACAAATTCGCCCTAAGCAAGCTAAAAAAGCAGGCGTGCTTGATGACTGTGTACCACACAGTGTGCTGCTAAAAGTTGCAAAAGAATTTGCGACTAAGAAAAAGCCACAAGCAAAAGAGCCAAAGCTCGACAATATTAGTAAATTATTAGAGTCAAACCCGTTTGGTCGTAACTTTATATTTAAAAAAGCCAAAGAAAACGTACTTAAAAAAACGGGCGGGCACTACCCAGCACCACTCGCTATTATTAAAGCTGTGCGTGCTAGTGTAGAGCTTGATGAGCTAAAAGCGTATAAAACAGAAGCTGAAAGCTTTGCAACACTTGTAATGAGTGACGAATCGAAAGCGCTTCGCGGTATTTTCTTTGCAACCACTGAAATGAAAAAAGAGTGGCGCAATGATGACGCCCCCGCAATTAGCAAAACTGCTGTTTTAGGTGGTGGACTAATGGGCGCAGGTATTGCGCACGTAAGTGCTGTTAAAGCTAAAGTACCGGTACGTATTAAAGATGTAGCAGAGCAGGGCATTAGTAATGCAATGAGCTACACCTACAAAATTTTAGACAAGCGCCTTAAGCGCCGTATTATGTCTAAAGCTGATATGCAGTTAACAATGAACCGTATTACAGGTACAACAGACTACAGTGGCTTTAAACACATTGATTTAGTAATAGAAGCGGTGTTTGAAGATCTTGCGCTTAAGCAAGGTATGGTTGCCGACGTAGAGCAGCAATGCCAAGAAAATACAATTTTTGCTAGTAACACGTCATCATTACCAATTTCGCAAATTGCAGCGCAGGCAGCACGTCCTGAAAATGTAATTGGATTACATTACTTTTCACCAGTAGAAAAAATGCCATTAGTGGAAATTATTCCACACGAAGGTACATCTAAAGAGACTATTGCTCGCGTTGTTAACTTTGCACGTAAGCAAGGTAAAACGCCAATTGTTGTAAAAGACATGGCCGGTTTTTACGTAAATCGTATTTTAGCGCCTTACTTAAATGAAGCTGCTAACTTAATGCTTGCGGGTGAGCCAATTGAAAAGATTGATGCAGCCCTAGTTGAGTTTGGCTTTCCGGTAGGACCGCTGGCTCTACTTGATGAAGTAGGGATTGATATTGGCTCTAAAATTGCTCCAATTCTTGAAAAAGAATTAGGTGAGCGTTTTAAAGGTCCTGATGCATTTGTGCGTATGATTGATTCAAAACGCCTCGGCCGTAAGTCGGGTCGTGGTTTTTATGAATACGATAAAAAAGGCAAAAAGGTTGATGAGTCAGTTTACGAACTATTGGGTGTTACCCCTGCTCCACGTTTAAACAAAAGCGAAATTGCTAAGCGATGTGTATCAAAAATGCTTAACGAAGCAGTACGCTGTTTAGATGATGGTATTATTGCAAGCCCTCGTGATGGCGACATTGGTGCAATATTTGGTATTGGTTTCCCACCATTTTTAGGTGGCCCGTTTAGCTATATGGATAAATTAGGCGCAAGTAAAATAAGCTCTGATATGTCTACATTGGCTAACAGCGATGCTAATTTTGCTCCTTGTGAGTCACTGGTAACAATGGCAAGCTCTGGTACTACTTTTTATAATGCAGCAACTGTTGAGGTTGTAGCTCCTGAAGTACAAAGCACTGAGCCACAAGAGCAAAGTGTCACTGAGCCTGAAGTTACTAAAGAGATTGAAACAAAAGAATAAAGTTTCTACTGTTTATAAAAACCGCATTTAGATGCGGTTTTTTTATGATTTTTAATATTTAAATGAGGAGCTTAATGACATTATTTACACAAAGATTGAGCATGTACCAAATAGAAGAGTCTGATTGGCCTCTTTTTCTAGCGCTTCATCGCGATCCTCAAGTCCTTAAGTATTGTTTTGATATGCCAATGGAGTCACTGATAAGAAACCGCTTTGAGGTACGCTTACCTAAGTGGAATACTAAATCACGCCATCCACTGTGCTTACTCATTATTAATAATAAAACAAAACAACCAGTGGGTGTTACAGGCTTTGCCTATGACGGAGAAACCGCAGAGCTCGGTTATTTATTATTGCCAGAGTATTTTAATAAAGGCTACGCGACAGAGTCGTTAAGAGCTGTGATTGATTGGGCTTGGAAAGAATGTGGTATTAGGCAGTTTAAAGCAGTCGTAACGCGTGGCAATATTGGTTCTGAAAAGGTGCTTAGTAAGTGCGGCTTAACCCATACCGATACACTTTTTAAAGTACATACAATAGGCGAAAAGTTATACGACGATTTAATTTATACGCTTAAGGTGTAAGGTTTTAATGGGCTAGTAGCCTAGCCCAAAAAGTGCTACAAGTGAAGTGCGATAGCTTTGCGGTCTTTTTCTGGCATGTTTTCTACGACTAAATTAAATGAGTTATCAATCATTCTCTCAATTTCACTTTGTGCAATTGTGCCGTCTAAAATTACTGTGTTCCATAAGCGTTTATTCATATGGTAACCAGGGATCACTGCCGGGAAAGTATCACGCAATGATATTGCTTCATCAGGATCGCATTTTAAGTTAAGCCACCAAATAACCTCACCATCATCATTAGTTTGACCGTCATTGACAATAGCAAGAGTCGCAAACATTTTATGATTCACTTTATATACATCAACCTCTTGCGCAAATGGTTTTGTAACCTGAACAAGTGGTTTTTTAACTAAATACTCATGTACTTTTTTCTGGTCCATGATCCATTCCTTGAAGTCATACTCGGTAAAGCTACCATAGCAGTTTTTTTCACATTTGATTATATGTATTTTAGTATAAATTAAAATTTTACAAGCTAATACAACATGTAGCGTAAAACCAACGTAATTTTAGTTGAACAAAATCCAGTTCGTGGTATGTTTCTGCCAATCAAAAAATAATAGGAATTCACACATGCCAAAGGCGAGTGATGTTAAAAAAGGTACTGCTATTGACTTCAATGGCCGCGTTTTAGTTGTAAAAGATATTGTGCGCTCTGTGCCGCAAGGTCGTGCTGGTGGTAGTTTATACCGTATGCGTTTATACGATGTGGTAACCGGTGGCAAAGTTGACGAAACATTCAAAGACAGTGACATGCTAACGCTGGCTGATTTAACACGCCGTGAAGTAATGCTATCGTACATTGATGGCGACGAGTATGTGTTCATGGATAATGAAGATTACACGCCTTACAACTTAAACAAAGATGCTATTAGCGAAGAGATTTTATTTGTTAATGAAGAAACGCAAGGCGTACACGTCATTGTTATTGATGGCGCGCCAGTAGGACTTGATTTACCGTCAAGTGTTGAACTTGTTGTTGAAGAAACAGACCCATCTATTAAAGGTGCATCTGCAAGTGCTCGTTCAAAACCTGCACGTATGTCTACTGGCTTAAATATTTCTGTGCCAGAGCATATTTCAACAGGTGACCGTATCCGTATTAATACTGTTGAACACAAATTTATGGGTCGTGCTGAAAAGTAACGCGTAAATTATAATTTTAAAAGCCGAATCTGTATTTAACAGATTCGGCTTTTTTGTGCGCGGGGATTTGTTGCTTTAAATTTAATCACGTTAGCGTTAGAATAAGCGCCGTATTTTTGAGCAACTTTAAGGGGTAGCTTTGTTTATAGTTTTACTAAGCAGTGCATTTATAGCTTTAATGTATTTAGAAACCATTAAAAAAGGCATGCCAATTAAGCGATGGCTGATTTTAGGCGGTTTACTTGGACCTGTAGCCTGGTGCTTGTTTAATCTACATTATCGTCGCGCTTTAGTTAGAAATGTAGGAATAAATGCGTGTATATGGCGTCCTTAATTTATCGACGCCACATTTTTATTTTTTCTAATTAAACTTGGGGCCGCTTTAGTTTGTTGCTGCTTTAAAAATTCAGTAAATTCACTTTTTGATAGTGGCTTAGAATAGTAATAACCTTGTACTGTTTCGCAATTAAGCTTTTTGAGTATATCAATTTGATGGGCTTGTTCTACACCTTCAGCCACTACATGTAAATCAAGGTTATGCGCAATAGTGACTATTGAGTCGACCATATTACGGCCACGTTCGTTGGTCATGTCATCTATAAATGCTTTATCTACTTTAAGTGTATTAAGCGGAAATTGCTTTAAATACGCTAATGATGAATAACCAGTACCAAAATCATCCATTGCTAAATGAATACCTCGGGCACTTAACGAACGCATAATTGCAATGGCTTCTTTAGGGTCATCCATTACAGTACCTTCTGTTATTTCAAGCTCTAAAAAGTAAGAAGGTAATTCATTTTTTTGCAAAATAACGTCAATACGAGAGGTTAAATCGGGGAGGCTAAATTGCTTTGCTGATAAGTTGACAGCTACTCGGCCGCTAAATAAACCGTTATCTAGCCATTCTTTTACGTCTCTGCAGGCTTTGTTTAATACCACCTCACCAATTTCAATTATTTGGCCCGTTTCCTCGGCGATAGGTATAAAAACTCCCGGACTAATAATGCCTTTTTTGGGTGTAATAAAGCGCACTAATGCTTCCATTCCGGTTAGCTTGCCTGTGCGAATATTCATTTTTGGTTGGTAGTACACTTCAAAATGGTCTTCTTTTAAACCAAAGCGCATGAGGTTTTCAATTTGCAGTCGTTTAACGGCTTGACGGTTCATCGTGTCGTTAAAAAATAAGTAGCTGTTACCTTTCTTTTTAGCATGATACATCGCGGTATCTGCATTTTTTAAAAGCAGTTCAGGTGTATTACCGTCTTCTGGGAATAATACAATACCTACACTTGAGGTGATTGCCAGTTCGTGGCCTGCCATTTTAAATGGTGTAGCAATGGCTGCTAAAAACTGTTTAGCCATGCGTGTAATTACATGTATGTCGTTAGTGTCAGACATTACCAGAGCAAACTCATCGCCGCCTAAACGATAAAACACATCATTTTCGCGGGTTAGTTTATTTAAGCGCATTGCTAGTTTAGCTAATAAGCTGTCACCTAGCTGATGTCCTAACGAGTCATTTATTTTTTTAAAGTTATCTAAATCGAATACAAGCAAGGCGTGATGCGAATTGAGTTTTACTAGTTTATGCAAATCAGTAAAAAATAAATTTCGGTTAGGCAGACTGGTTGTGCGATCTCGATTCGATAAGTTATGTAATTGCGATTCTGCTTTTTTACGCTCTGTTAAATCTGAATATACAACGACATAATTAGTTATTTGATTTTGATCGTTTTTAATTTCATCTATGGATATTTCTATCGGTAATAAAATACGCTCACTATTACGAAGCTTCACTTCTTGTTGAATATGTTCGCGCTCTTTTACTATTTCAATAATTCTGTTTGTGTAGCTTGGCTCATACCCAGATAGGCTAAAATCTTTTCCTAAGTATTGTTCGCGTACGCCACCAAACAAGGTTAAAAAGCTAGGGTTTATATCAACCAGTTTAAAGTTTTTATCGTAAATTGCTAAGGCGTCAGTAAGCGACTCAACACATTTTGCAAAAAGGTTTAAGCGCTCTTCAGTTGATTTTAACTGTGATATATCGCGAACGGTACCTGTCATTCTAAGGGGTGATAAGTTGGCGTCTTTTTCAATTATTTTTCCGCGGTCGAGCACCCAGTGCCAACGACCAAAAGTATCTTTGATTCGGTAGGTGGCTTCAAAAAAAGCAGACTGCTCTGCAAAGTGCACTTTTAGCAAGTGCTCAACGTTATTAATATCGTGAGGATGGATAAGGCCTTTATTTGGTGGAAACCCCATTAACGTAGTTGAGTCCATTAAATACTTATCGTTAATACGAATAACTTCGCCTGTTTTTATGTTCCAGTCCCAAAGTGTATCGCCGCTACCTTCTACAGTACTTTTAAGGCGTTTTTCCGAAAGTCGAAGTTGGCGGCGTGAACGTCTAAGTTTGTGGATTACAAATAACAGGTAGGGCAAAGCAAGCGCTATAATGGCGCTTGCTAGTATAAGTATATTGTCTGAGTTGTAATTAAGTGATGACTCAAAGGCAAAAAGCTCAAATGAGTAAGCAAGTACTACAAGCATGCTTAGTTTTATTATTGTTTTTATCATTTTTTGATTACTTCTAATTTACAAATGATAATTTAAAACAAGCTAAACCTAGAGTCAAAGAGATTGAGAGTAAACGGGCATATTTTGAGATTTACTGACTTTCGCCGAGCTTAAAAGCTCATATCTTGGTCTATTATCATCAAATAGGCTTAGTGCATAAACTTTTACTTCTCTTAGTGTTAGTGCGTTTAGGGCATCTAAAAGTCGCTGCTGCATATGAAATTCATGATCTCTGTTACCAATAGCAAGCCATAACCGTTGTGAGCGCAGGCGCAAGTTTTTATCTTTTTCTGCAATATGAGTACTAAGGCCATGTTTTTGCTGTTGCCAATCGTTTTCATCAAGTGCATCAATGTTATCAAGGTATTTTTTAATAAAGCTGTTATGGCGATGCAATAATGTTTTTGCATCAAACTTAGGTGACTGCACATAAAATGCTATTCCAGCACGAGTATTAAAAGGTGCATAACCTGCGCCAACTAAATAACCTAGCTGTTGTGTTGTTCGTAACTCGTTAAAGTAATCTTGATTAATTAAATGATTTAACGCCATCATTTTTACTTTTTCGGCCACGCAATCCGTTTGCGCTTGATAGTAAACTACCATGGCATGGTCGCTACAAGGAAGTTCTAACTCGTAGCGAGTTACTTTTTTAATTTCAAAAAGAGGGCGTCTTAAATCTTCAATTGTGGCTGCGTTTTTTAGGTGTTCGGCGACCTTTTTTTGAAAGGCTAATGCATCACTTTGCTGCCAGTTACCATGTAAAAATGATTCAACATGTAGTGCTTTAAAAAAGTCTGTTCTGAACTCATTAAATTGCTGAAAACAAGTGTTTTTTAATGCCGATGCAAGCTCCCCAGGTTGAGGGTTCCAAGGCATTATTTTTGCGCCTAAAATACTAAACAACTCACTGACTGGTTTGTTTTGGTTGCTATTGCGCCAATGCCTTACAAGTTGTTTTTTATATTCAGCAAAGCGTTTTGCACAAATTTCTACATTAAATAAAGCATCTATTAATTGATCAACAAGCTCTAACTGGCTAGATGAAAGCCCTGCGGTATGTAGAGTTAATCCACCTTGATGCGAGGTTAAGTGATAGCTAAGCCCCGCAAGTTCTGCAGGATAAAATTGCTCGCCTACGCTATCCATAAATAAATCTGTAAATAAGCGGGTGAGTGCCATATGCTTTACATCTTTTACGGCAAAATCAGAATCCATGGCCAAATAAAAATGACCTTTAGCAACACGAAATGTGTTGTCTTGTTTAAACCAAAAGTCAAAACCAGGTTCTTTTACTAATAACTCGGGTTTTGTTTGTGGTTTTATGACATCAAATAACACCACTTCTTTTGTTAAATAAGGATTAGCGGTAGGCAGCAGCATTTCGCTCAGCGGTTTATTTATCTCGCTAAGTGCATCAAGCCAACTAGGTGAAATATGTTCTACTTTATATGGTGTGTTGTACCATGCGGTTTTATGTTCAGGCTCTACATCTGGATGTATAAGTACGATGCGCATATTATGTGGCGTTAACCATTGCATGGCCATTTCGTGGGTCGCTTTTTTAAAGCCTTCCATTAAATAGTCGCCTTGCACGTAGTTTGCTTCATCGTAATGCTGCATATTAATGCTTAAATTACTGACCCAATCAATCAAGCGTGACTTTTCTTGGTTATCGAATGCTATTTGTAATAGATTTTTTTTATCTTGATATAAACGCGGCAATTTTTCGGTGTTATCGTTAATTAAGCAAATATATTCAAACACCATTTCAATAATGTCTTCGAAGTATTCAATACCTTCATCGGTAAGCGCTAAGCTAATATTAAAGTCTTTAAAGTTGCTGCCATTAATACCACCGCCAGCAGAAAGCGCGTTTATCCAGCCTTGCTCTTTTAAAATAGAATAAAGAGAACCCGCGCCTTCATAGCCAAGTAAATGGGCAATAAAACTTACTGTTTTGTGGCGATAAAAGTCGTCAATATTAGGCATAGCAAAACTTATGATAAGTTTTTGCATATGCTTATGCGGCTCAATATGAAGTATTTTTCCTATGTCTTGTTTGCGATAGAGTGGCTCACTGATCTCTGGCTTTTTGAGGTTTTTATTACCCTTAATTGCGCCAAAGTAAGTTTGTGCCCAGCTTTGTAGTGTGTCTAATGTTTCGTTTGCGCAAATAACTAAAGTCATCCACTGAGCTTGGTACTGACTATTAAAAAAGTCGCGAAGCTCATCACTAATACAGCGCTCTCTGTCAGCTAAGGTTTGTAGGTTTCCTACAGAAAATTTAGCAAATGGATGAGCTGGATTTACCGTTTCTTTGTGGGCTTGATAAATACGGCGACCATCGTCTTTTATTTTTAGTTTAAACTCGGCTTCAATTGCGTTGCGTTCTTTTTCTGTTTCGGCTGAATTTAAAAGTGGCGCAATAAAAAAACGGCTAAATTGGGTAAGCGCCTGTTCAAATTCTTGGTTATTAATATCAAAAAAGTAACAGGTATGCTCAGTGCCAGTCCACGCATTAGTGTTCCCGCCAGCTTGTGAAACAAAATTATTAAAACTGCCTGAATCTGGGTATTGGTCAGTGCCTAAAAAAAGCATGTGCTCTAAAAAGTGTGCTAGGCCTTGCCTATCAAGAGGATCGTCAAAATGCCCGGCGTTAACTGCCATTGATGCTGCCGCTTTTGTAGAATCTTTATCTTGCACTAATAGTACTTTTAGACCATTGTCCAGTGTAAAGGCGCGGTATGCTCTGTTATCATTGCGGCTGATATTCAAATGATGCTCCTGAAACTAAACGTTTACTTGTTAACAACAGATGATGGCTTCAGGAAAGCGAAATACAGCTTAAAGATTTACCTGAATCTCATGAAAGAATTATTTAGAAATAAATAGATTTATGTTGTTAATATAGCTGACAAATGGGCAAACTGGCTACTGTTTTATATTCTTTAATCGGTTGATTTTTTATGAAAACAATCCTAATAATGCGCCACGGCGAAGCAACACCCATGCAGGCTGATGATGCAGGTAGAAATTTAACCCAAGCAGGGCACGATGAAGCTGAAAAAATGGGCCTTTGGCTCAGTAAAGCACATTGCCCTGATGCACTGTTAGTTAGTCCTTACATTCGTGCACAGCAAACAGCTGCAGGTGTGGCTAAAAATAACGTATTTAAATTTAGCGAAACCACATCCGATATTATCCCCGAAGGCAAACCTCAAATTGCTGCTGACTATCTTGAAACGCTTATTGCTACTCATCCCCAATGCAACACATGGCTTATAGTGGCACACATGCCTATTGTAAGTTATTTAGTGGACCAATTAAGCCCTGGTAATATGCCAATTTTTAATACAGGTGCTGTTGCTGTTATTAGTTATGATGAGCAAACCCAGCGTAGTAGTTATATAAGTATAAATGCCCCAGAAAACCTTTAATATAAATAATTGAGAAAAGTAATATGACGATAGAACGCTTACAAACAGGTGCGCGCATGAGCCGCATAGTAAAACACAACGGCACTGTGTATTTATGTGGGCAGGTATGCGCCGACGCGCAAAAAGGTATTAAAGAGCAAACTCAAACTATGCTTGATAAAGTAGAGGCGCTGCTTGATGAAGCAGGGAGTTCAAAAGAACATATGCTTAGCGCGACTATTTATGTGAAGAGCATGGAATACTTTGCTGATATGAATGCAGTATGGGATGCATGGGTACCCGAGGGTTATGCGCCTGCACGTGCCTGCGTAGAAGCTAAAATGGCACGTGATGCACTACTTGTTGAAATTTCAGTAGTTGCAGCTTTAAAAGAATAATAGCTTTAATGAATCGCTCCCCCGTTGTACTTATCACAGGCTCTAGCCGAGGTATTGGCGCAGCTACCGCACTATATTTTGCAAAGCATGGTTATGATGTTTGCATTAATTATAAAGCTGATTTAGCTAGTGCGAAGCTAGTAGCCGATCAAGTAAGAAGCTTTGGCGTTAGAGCTCAAGTTATAAAAGCAGATGTATCGAAAGAGGCAGATGTTTTGGCGTTGTTTGATTTTATTGATAAAGAATTTAGCCAACTTGATGTACTAATAAATAACGCCGGTATTTTAAAACCACAAATGCCCTTGTTAGAAATGAGTGCTAAGCGCATAAACGAAGTTTTGACTACAAATATTACCAGTGCTTTTTTATGTAGCCGAGAGGCAATAAAGCGAATGGGAAATGGCGGTAGTATTGTTAATGTTTCATCGGGGGCCGCTAAAACGGGCTCTCCTAATGAGTACATTGATTATGCAGCATCTAAAGGTGCAATGGACACATTTACTATTGGCTTGGCAAAAGAGGTGGCAAGTAAAGGTATTCGAGTTAACTCGGTTAGACCTGGGCTTATTTACACTGATATACATAGCGATGGCGGTGAAAAAAATCGAGTCGATCGTCTTAAAAGTAAACTCCCCCTTGGCAGAGGCGGTACACCCGAAGAGGTTGCTGCAGCAATTTACTTTTTAGCTTCCGAGCACGCTTCTTTTACAACGGGTAGCTTTGTTGATGTAGCCGGCGGTTTGTAAGCTAAAGTAGTAAAGCTAGCCAAAACGTAAAGCTAATAACACTTAAGATAGTAGAAAGTACGACAGCCCCAGCAAGAGTAGCTTCATGTTGCTTTATTTGAGTCGCAATAAGATAAGCATTTACGCCAACAGGGGACGCACTTAAAAATACCAATACATTAAGTATTTGCGTGTCTAGCTTAAATACATAAGTGCCTACCAATAAAACTAACGCAGGCAATAAAAATATTTTTAAAATTGATGCTATTAACGCCGGTTGCCAATTTGCAGCTATTTTATAAAAAGCTAAATTTGCACCAAGTACAAATAGCGCACAGGCAATTGCTGGTTTAGCTAATAGCTCCAAACTATTTGCTAAGTCGGTAAACAGTGTAACTCCTAATATGTTTAATATAAGCCCGCACCCAATACTTAGTACTATTGGGTTTAACACCATACTTTTTCCAAAGTGCGACCACGAAAATTTATCGCTACTACCTTTAGCGCCTATTAAAAAAGTAAGTGCAAATAACAATGTGCTATGAAAAGTAATGATCATAAATGCAATGGCTATCATCTCTTTGCCAAGCGAGGCAATAACAATAGGAATACCCACTAACACCATATTTGAATAGCTAGAAGCAAGTCCAAAGACACCGTGTTGTTGGTAATTTTTTAAATGTTTTTTACTTAAATAAAAGCGGTCAATTAAAATACCCACCCAAAATACACTCAGAACAGGTATGTAAAAGCTCAAAAATGCAAAAAGGCTAATGCTTTGCTGTAAGTTAATTTGCGACATATTTAATAATAAAAAAGCAGGCAAACTAATATAAAAAGTAAACTTACTCAGGCCTGCGATATGCTGCTTTTCGAAAAATTTTAATCGGCAACAGCTATAACCAAGCGCAACAATAAAAATGAGCGGAAAAATAATTGAAAAAATATGCACGTAGTTACATCCTAGTAATAGCTAAAGTTAGCGTCTAAATTCATCACTTTGCGGTAAATTAATTAAAATAAGTACAGCGCCTCTTCCACCATATTCGAGAGGGGCTTGGTGCATCGCTATTACGTCAGGGTGCTGTACTAAGTACTGAGGCACTTTGTGCTTTAGTACGCCGCCACCAATACCGTGCACTACACATGCACAATAATAATGCTGCTTTTTACATTCGTGAATGAGTCCAGCGAGTTCGTCTTTAGCAAGTTCTTTATTTAAGCCGTGTAAATCTAGCGTCAAATCGGGTGCAAAGTCACCACGGCGAAGCTGTTTAGCTAGGAAAGTATCTTGGCCAGGTTTTACATATTTAACCGTGCCGTGGGTGTCTATATCGGGAATATAAACGTCTGAGAAGAAAAATTCAGATTGAGCCTGCTTTTTTTGCTGGGCAAATTGCTTAGCTTGTGACACCTTAGGCTTTGTATCAAAACGATGAGTATCTTGTTTAAATACTTTGGCGCCTGTGATCGTTTGACGAAATAAGCTTATGTCGTCATTGCTTAGGGACGAATGTGATGGAGTGTCTTTTTTCATAACTATTACCTAAACAAAAAAACGTAAAAACGCAGCGCAAAAGGCGGTACAATACTTAAATGAGGGGCAATTGTAATTTGCCCAGCGCAGATAGGCAATGCAATCGTCTTAAAGACTCAAAACAGTCAGTAAGCTAATACAGGTAAAAATATATGAGCGATTTACAAATAGAAGAAGCAACACTCGAAGAAGCCGTTGCAGAACTGTCAACTTTACATGACTGGTTACGTTGGACTACAAGCCAATTTGCAAGTAGTAGTATATTTTTTGGACACGGTACAGATAACGCATGGGATGAAGCTGTAAGCTTATTACTGCCTGCGCTTAGCTTGCCTGTTGATGCGCCAAAAGAATTAATGCACGCGCGTTTAACAAGCACAGAAAAAAACCGACTTGCGGGTCTTATTGCAGAACGTATTAACGACTGCACACCAGTACCTTACTTAACAAACATTGCATGGTTTGCGGGTATGCCGTTTTATGTTGATGAACGTGTACTTATACCTCGCTCACCATTCGCCGAGCTTATTAGTAACCGCTTTACGCCGTGGCTTGAAGAGCCACAATCGGTAAACCGTATATTAGATTTATGTACGGGTTCGGGTTGTATCGCAATTGCACTTGCGCAAGCTTTTGAGCAGGCACAAGTTGATGCGGTAGATATATCGTATGAAGCGCTTGAAGTGACAGACATTAACATTAACGATTACATGTTGAGTGATCGCGTGTTACCGATTCAGTCTGATGTATTTAGCGGTGTACCAGGTCAAAAATACGACCTAATAGTAGCAAACCCACCGTATGTTGATGCAGAAGATATGGCTGACCTGCCACGTGAGTTTCATCATGAACCAGAGCTTGGGCTTGCATCAGGCCACGATGGTTTAGATGTAACCCGTACTATATTGAGCGAAGCGAGTGAACATCTAACTGATAACGGTTTGTTATTTGTAGAAGTTGGTAACTCTATGGTACATATGGATGCACTGTATCCGGGCGCGCCGTTTGAATGGATTGAATTTGAACAAGGCGGCTTAGGTGTATTTGTAATTAGCAAAAAGCAGCTAGATGAGTATTTTGCAAAATAAGTAAAAAATGAATAGCCAAGCCCAGTGCTTGGCTATTGGTAGTCATTAGGAATGAGGAAAGTTAATGGCAGGTAATAGCATTGGGCAGTTATTTAAAGTGTCCACCTTTGGTGAGAGCCACGGCGTTGCATTAGGCGGCGTTGTTGATGGTACTCCCGCAGGTCTTGAAATCACAGAGGCCGACTTACAAATTGATTTAGATCGCCGAAAACCAGGCCAAAGCCGTTATACAACGCAGCGCCGTGAAAGCGATCAAATAAAAATATTAGCAGGCGTTTTTGAAGGTAAAACCACAGGTACCAGCATTGGTTTATTGATTGAAAATACCGATCAACGCTCGCAAGATTACGGTAAAATTAAAGATGTATTTCGCCCAGGTCATGGCGATTACACGTATTGGCATAAGTACGGCTTGCGCGATTATCGCGGTGGCGGTCGTTCATCTGCTCGCGAAACCGCGATTCGCGTAGCGGCAGGTGCTATTGCTAAAAAATACTTAAAGCAATTTCATGGTATTGAAGTTAAAGCATGTTTAAGTCAGCTTGGCCCTATTAAGGCGGAAACGTTTGACTGGGATGAAGTGGAAAATAACTTATTTTTCTTCCCTGATGCAAGTAAGCTTGAAGCGCTTGACGAATATATGCGTGACCTTAAAAAGCAAGGTGACTCAGTTGGCGCTAAAGTAAAAGTAGTGGCAAGCAATGTACCTGTTGGTCTTGGTGAGCCAGTATTTGACCGCCTTGACGCCGAACTTGCACACTCATTAATGAGTATTAACGCAGTTAAAGGCGTTGAAATTGGTGATGGCTTTGACGTAGTTGAGCAAAAAGGCTCTGAGCATCGCGACGAGCTGACCCCTGAAGGTTTTACATCAAATCATGCAGGTGGCGTACTTGCGGGTATTTCGACAGGGCAAGATATTATTGCTTCTATTGCGCTTAAGCCAACGTCGAGTATTACTATTCCAGGTAACAGCATTAATACAAGCAACGAAGCGGTAGAGATGATCACTAAAGGTCGTCACGACCCGTGTGTGGGTATTCGTGCAATCCCGATTGCTGAGGCAATGATGGCCATTACCTTAATGGACCACTTACTGCGTCAACGCGGACAAAATCCACATGTAAACCACGAACATGGGCCAATTAACGGCTCTGTTTAAGCGCCCTTAATTATAAAAAAACGCGGATTACCGCGTTTTTTTATGTCTGTAATTTAGTTAGGAGCCTTTCAGGAGTTGTTCAAGTAAGCACTATATACTGCAAGAAGGAGGGTAGTAATCATGAACGATAATATTAATGAACACTCACAAATAAAAGCCCAAGCTGCAATAGCCCGCTTAGAACGTTTCAGTAAGTTAACGGATAGCAGCATTGGTATTCCTTTTACTAAATTTAATATAGGTTTGGAGGCTGTGATTGGCTTAGTCCCTGTTATAGGTGATGCCGCAGGGCTAATTTTATCAAGCTATGTGCTTATAGAAGCGCAGCGTTTAGGTGTGAGTAAACGTATAAAGACTAAGATGATCATTAATATGCTCATAGATTTTGTGGGCGGCTTAGTGCCATTTTTTGGCGATATATTCGATGCGTTTTTTAAAGCTAACACGCGTAATACACAACTATTAAAAAATCATTTAAACAAGCAGTTAAGTGAGTAATTAATAGCTTTAAGTAATCGTTAGCAAAGAGACTTTAAACAAAGTGTTGTTGGTTGTTTAATCACCTAGTAAGGTAGGATCGTCTATTCACTTTGGTATTTACAATATGCAATTATTCATCGGTAATAAAAACTACTCCAGCTGGTCATTACGCGCATGGTATTTAATGAGTAGGTTTGATGTTGAGTTTAGTGAAACCCAGCTGGTACTCGACACCCCTGATTTTTACAATGAACTAAAAAAGACCTTTGCTGTGCAAAAAGTTCCAGCGTTAATCGATGGTGTTTTACAGGTTTGGGATTCACTAGCAATTTGTGAATATATTAACGATGCTTACTTATCGGGCGCTGCATGGCCAAAATATATTACCCAAAGAGCTAAAGCGCGTGCGCTAAGCGCTGAAATGCATTCAGGCTTTATGGCGCTGCGCAGCGAAATGCCAATGAATATAAGAGCTACCCGTAAAGTAGACCTATCGAGCGAAGCATTAAAAGACATAGCCCGTATAGACGAGATATTTGCACAGCAACAAGATGTGTTTCCAAATGAGTGGTTTTTTGGTGACTTTAGTATTGCTGATGCTATGTACGTACCTATTGTATTGCGTTTAAAAACATATCAAATTACGTTATCGACAGAGGCGCAACAATATTGTGACTTTGTTATGCGTTGCCCAGTATTACAAGTATGGATCACTCAGGCATTAACCGAAACCGATATTGTAGAGTGTGATGAAGCAGGAACGCCTGTATAATTATTGTTTTTCATATGGCATGTTCTATGCCTTAAAATCATAAGTTTAAACTAGGCAGCTCATGTATCTAAATCACCCTAGGTATGGCAATAAACCGATAACTACCAATACCTCAGTGACAATAGAAGCTATAGAGAATGCGCACTGGCGTTACTCGAGGCTTAAATACTTCCCTGATACGGTAATATTGGTAGATATAAAAAAGCAAAACTATGCCATTGACCCTCGGGCACTTTATGTTGATATTGAAGAGAAGTGCGAAAGTTGCTCTAAGGCATTTATTTTTTTTGCTCAAGAGCAGCAATATTGGTTTGAGGTACTTGATTTTTGGGTTGATTCACACTGTACACGTTGTTTTGAATGCCGTAAGCATGCCAGATATATACTAACTCTACGTAAACGGTACGATATGTTAACTAGCTTAGCCAATAAAACCTCAAGTGAAAAAACACAGCGTAAAGAACTTGCCAATACGCTTTACTGTTTAGGTATTATTAAAAATATCAATAAAGTGAAAGATTAATCCGCTTATATTTTACTATCCCGCCTTATTTTTACTTTAGTTGTAAAAGCCCGTACAATTCGTCTCGTTTTTAGTGCGCTAATATGGCGCTGTAACCGAGACGAATTAATCAATTTTTATGCATCAAATAGCTGATCTAATTTCAATTTTTGAGCGCACTTTTTATCAAAGTCACAATACACGACTGATAAAAGGCGATTGTGAGCCTGTGTATTTACCAGCAACAGAGCAGGTGCCATATCACCAAGTTGTATTTGCGCATGGTTTTTATGCCAGTGCATTACATGAAATAGCACACTGGCTGGTGGCCGGTGATGCACGTCGGTTATTAGAAGATTACGGCTATTGGTACTGCCCAGACGGGCGCGATAAACAAAAACAAGCTGAGTTTGAAAACGTAGAAGTAAAGCCCCAAGCTATAGAGTGGTTATTAAGCACCGCAGCAGGGTTTAATTTTAATGTGTCGGTGGATA
The DNA here is from genome assembly GCF_014163785.1 of Pseudoalteromonas sp. SR43-7. Classification (NCBI taxonomy): domain Bacteria; kingdom Pseudomonadati; phylum Pseudomonadota; class Gammaproteobacteria; order Alteromonadales; family Pseudoalteromonadaceae; genus Pseudoalteromonas; species Pseudoalteromonas sp. SR43-7. Next base: position 64,081 of record NZ_JACJDY010000004.1, read on the forward strand.
ACTTAAACGGCGAGCAAACATGTCGGTTTGATTTTCAGCAGCGAGTACATGCACGTGTATTATCCTTAATCGAAAATGGCTTTAACTCTCGTACAGAGTCACTTTTAAAAGCACTCTCTGATTTTTATAATACACAGTGGCCATTAACAGCGCAGCAATTTAATTGGCAACATCCGAAGGAGCTTTGTAATGGCGTTTAAATTAGGTTTAATTGTAAACCCAGTAGCGGGTTTAGGCGGAACAGTTGCTTTAAAAGGTAGTGATGGCGCACACACAGCTGCTAAAGCAATCGAATTAGGTGCAGAACCCAAAGCAAATAGCCGCACAAAAGCAGCGCTTGAGGTGCTATTGCCTTATAAAGAGCGCTTAACCATTTACACCGTTAACAGTGACATGGGTGAGCAAACAGCAAAAGCCTTGGGCTTTAATGTAGAGGTTGTATATAACACTGCAGCAATAACAACCCCAGATGACACAGAACAAGCAGCAAAAGTACTTAAAGACTTTGGTGTTGATTTAGTTTTATTTGCTGGAGGCGATGGTACAGCGCGTAATATTTGCCATGCAATAGAGGATACCATTCCCGTACTTGGTATTCCTGCAGGCTGTAAAATTCATTCTGGTGTATACGCCATTACACCAAAAGCTGCAGGGCGCGTAGTCGAAATGCTGGTTAAGGGGGAGTTAGTTACCTTAGCCGATGTAGATGTAATGGATATAGATGAAGATGCCTTTAGACAAGGCACAGTAAAAGCCAAACGCTACGGCGAAATGCAAACACCTAGCGAAGTGCGCTATATGCAAGCGGTTAAAAATGGCGGCAAAGAAACCGACGAACTCGTACTTGCCGACATTGCAGCGTATGTTGTATCGCAAATGGATGAAGACACATTTTATATAATGGGTAGCGGCTCAACGGTTGAAGCCATAATGGAAGAAATGGGTCTTGAGAATACGTTACTTGGTGTTGATTTAATAAAAGATCAAACCTTAGTTGCTCAAGATTTAACGGCGAAGCAATTACTTGAGCTTACACATGATCAAAGTACTAAGTTAGTCATTACGCTCATTGGCGGGCAAGGGCATATATTTGGCCGTGGTAATCAGCAATTGAGCCCTGCGCTTATACGCGTAATTGGAAAAGAAAACATTATTGTAGTAGCAACTAAAACAAAACTACAAGCGCTTAATGGTCGCCCCCTTATTTGTGATACAGGCGATGGCGAATTAGATGATGAATTAACGGGTTATATTAAAGTAACCACCGGATTTAACGACCATATTATGTATGCAGTAGGGCACCACAACATTGAAAATACAGGTGCTTTGCAAAACCAGGAGATTAATAAATGAGTTTAGTGAACTATATCGATGCAGCCCAGCAGTACTTCGATGATTTAGTAATAAAAGCAACTGACGATGAGTTATTTGCTGGCGGCTATTTACGAGGTCATTTTGATCTTGCAGTTGGTTATGCCGAAGTAGAAAAGCTGACAATCAGTATAGATGAGCTAAACGAAACTGTAGAGCAAAGCTTAGTTAAAGCATATCGCAACGGCGAGCTTAACGAAGAAGACAAGGCATTAGTTGCACGCTTGTGGGATGAAGTTAAAGCCCTCGCTTAACCCTAAGTGGCAAAAAAACACGATTTGTTTATCACTATCGTGTTTTTTTGTGCCCAAAACTTTTAAAGCAGATTTCCATGTTAATTTACTGTTTTGTTTTTATGCGATATTGTTACTAAAATAAATTTTAGGAACAATAAAAATGAATAATAATCAAGATGCTTTACCTTCAGGGGTTGTAGCGCGTTTTTTAAACTTTGTTGAGCGAGTAGGAAATAAGCTTCCAGATCCAGCCGTAATATTTCTATTTGCAATGTTATTAATTTGGTTTTTGTCGTGGTGGTTTTCAGGCGTGAGCTTTGATGCAATAGACCCACGTACCGGTGAAGCGATTATTATTAATAATATGCTGGCAAGTGATTCGCTCGCTACTTTTTTATCCTCTATGGTAAAAACTTTTACCGGCTTCGCTCCCTTAGGTGTCGTTTTAGTAGCTATGTTAGGTGTCGGTGTTGCAGAGCATTCGGGCTTTATTAATACCGGCCTTAAGTTAATGCTTAAAGTTACTCCTAAAAAGCTATTAACGCCTTCAATCATTTTAGTGGCCATTGTGAGCCATACCGCTACTGACGCAGGTTATGTATTAGTTATTCCACTTGCCGGTGTTATATTTTATGCAGCAGGACGCCATCCACTTGCGGGTATTGCAGCTGCATTTGCAGGAGTCAGTGGTGGTTTTGGGGCTAACTTTATTCCATCAGGGATTGATCCATTACTACAAAGTTTTACCCAAAGTGCGGCGCAAATAATTAATCCTGCAATAACAATTAACCCGTTAAATAACTGGGCATTTGCTTCAGCATCTAGCTTATTTATTGTGGCATTAGGCTGGTACATTACCGATAAAATTATTGAACCACGTTTACAAAAAACAGCGATTGATGGTGCTAAAGAGGATTTACCTGTATTTGAAGATGCACGTAGTGATGAAAAACGGGCCTTTTATATAGCCAGTACCGTGATGATTGCAGGACTTGCGTTATTAGCATTTGTCTCTGCTCCAGACGATTCTGCAATGCGCAGTAGTGACGGATCCCTTACTAATTTTAGCTCTCCTTTAATGCAATCAATTGTGCCACTAATATTTTTACTTTTTTGGATTCCAGGCACTGTATATGGATTTACGGTAGGCACTTTTAAAACTTCAAAAGATATGATTGATGCTATGAGTAAAGCGATGAGCGGTATGGCATATTATATCGTCATGGCGTTTTTCTGTTCGCTATTTATTGCTGCATTTAGTAAATCAAATTTAGGTGCACTGCTCGCAATTGAAGGTGCGCAGTTATTAAAGGCGATGGAATTGCCAAGTGCAGTAACGGTTGTAGGCATTATCTTTTTAACTGGCTTTGTTAACTTGTTTGTAGGTTCAAGTTCAGCAAAATGGGCGTTACTTGGCCCCATTTTTGTACCGATGTTAATGCAACTTGGCATTTCGCCAGACTTAACTCAAGCCGCTTATCGTGTAGGTGACTCAAGCTCTAATATTATTACACCGTTAATGCCATACTTCCCATTAGTGGTGGTGTACTGTCAAAAGTATGTCAAAGGCACAGGTATAGGCACTTTAATTGCTATTATGCTGCCGTACTCAATTGCCTTTATGATTGGCTGGAGTATCTTTTTATTAGGTTACTGGGCACTTGGTATTCCTTTAGGTTTAGATGCAAGCTACATTTATCCAGCATTGCCTTAGCCTTAACCTTTATGAACCTCACTCACTTGAGTGAGGTTTTTAAATAAAAGTTCTGTAATGTAAAAGTAAGTCTAAGTTACCTTTCTAAATCTCTCACTATATAGCCAAATAAGCTGGCCTCTCCAACAATATACACATGATCATTTTTATTGTTCATTATTGTAGACTTATCGTCATACCACCTAAAATCATGAATCTTATTCGTTTTAGGCTCTTTGAAGTATAAACGAGTACAGCTATCTTCATACTCAGTGCCACACTCTTGTACATCGGTCAGGATGTATTCTTTATACCAATAGTCGCCTTGCGTGTAGTAAGCCCATAATTTAATAGGATCAGAGATAAAAATATAGAGTATTCCATAGATTAATAAAGGGGATAATGGGTACATGAAAATGGATGCTAATTTTATTTTAGTATCTGAGAAATTGTATTTAAGTGATTCTCTATATTTACTGCAGCGTTTATATTCATTAAATATAAGTATATTTAGATAGATAAATAGCGCACAACAGATAATAGGGAGGGTTATAAAGAAAACAACGTCGTATAGTTCATTTGAGATGAATGGTGGATCTGTAAAGTCCATTAAAATAGGAAGAGTGATGCATAATAAAATGGGGAGTATTATTGCTACAAGGAGCAAGTTGTCGTAAATCTTTTTCAATTTTTAATTCGTCCGTGAACTATAGCCTTTGTCTAGTTTACAGAATTTTTGTTATTTTAAAAATCAGAGAAATGTATTTATAGGCATTAAGCAACCCGAACTCAGGATAAAAAAACTATCTCAAGCCGCTATTGAATTGACGCGAAAGTTTACTTTGTTTTCACTGTAGCAGCAGCTTAAAAACAAAAAAACCTTGTCACTTTCGTGGCAAGGTTTTTTTTATTAAAGAGTCGTTGCTTATTTAGCTGTGAAGCTTACAGGGCGACGTTCTTTACGAGGACCGCTGCGCTTATCACCGCGTGCGCCGTCATCTTTATTAAAGCTGCGTTTCTTATCACCAGCTGGACGCTCAGAGCGTTCGCCACGTGGTTCAGCAGGACCTTGATCAGTTGTAATTGTTAAGCCCATAGGGCGTTTACAAATAAACACTTTTTGGAAGTGATCAAGTACATCTTTAGGCATGTTTTGCGGTAATTGAACCGTGCTGTGATTGTCGTGTAGACGAATATCACCAATAAACTTGCTTGAGATGTCAGCTTCGTTAGCGATGGCGCCAACAATATTTTTAACCTGAACACCATGTTCACGACCTACTTCGATACGGTAAGTATCCATAGGACCTGCATCACGGCTGTTACGTTCGCGAGGTTTACGCTCAGCGCGTTCACCACCACGTTCGCCGCCACGTTCGTTACGACGTCCACGGTCACCACGATCGTTGCGTGAATTGCGGTCGTTACGCTCGTTACGTTCACGAGGTTGAATCTTAACTTCTTCAACTTTAATTGGCGACTGTTGCTGTGCTAAACACAGTAACGCACCCGCTAAGCTTTCAAGAGGAAGATCAAGTTTTTCAGCCATGTTAGTAGCTACTTCATTGAAGAACGTGATGTCTTTGTTTTCAAGCGCAATAGTTAATTTTGCTTGTAACGCTTCGATACGTTTTTCTTCAACAATTTTTGCTGTAGGTAATTCAACTTGAGCAATTTCAGACTTCGTATGACGAATGATATTTTTAAGTAAATAACGTTCGTTATGTTTTACGAATAAGATTGCTTTACCAGTACGACCAGCACGACCTGTACGGCCGATACGGTGAACGTAGGCTTCAGAATCTTGTGGGATATCGTAGTTGATAACTAAGCTTAAACGGTCAACATCTAGACCACGTGCCGCTACATCTGTTGCAATAACAATGTTTAGCATGCCACTTTTTAAGCGATCTACAGTGCGTTCACGTGCTTGCTGGTTCATGTCACCGTTCAGTGGAGCAGCAGAGAAACCTTCGCGCTCTAATAACTCAGCAAGTTGTACTGTATCGTTACGCGTACGTACGAAAACAATAGCACCTTCATATTGCTCAGCTTCTAAGAAGCGAACAATTGCTTTATTTTTATGTACGCTTGCATTCCAAAACACTTGCTCAACAGATGATACTGTCGAGTTACGCGCAGAAATATGAACCTGTTCAGGATTGTTCATATACTTGCTGCTGATGTTTTGAATTTGCTTAGGCATAGTCGCAGAGAAAAGACATGTTTGCTTTTCGCGCGGTGTTTTTTCCATGATGCTTTCTACATCATCGATAAAGCCCATACGTAACATTTCATCGGCTTCATCAAGTACAAGTGCTTGTAGAGCATCAAACTTGATAGTGCCACGGTTAATGTGATCGATTAAACGACCTGGAGTTGCAACAATAACCTGAGCGCCACGACGAAGTGCGCTTAATTGGATACTGTAGCTTTGGCCACCATAGAGTGCCAATACTTCAATACCACGAACATGTTTAGCATATTGTTCGAATGCCTCAGCAACTTGGATCGCAAGCTCACGTGTTGGTGTGAGTACAAGGATCTGTGGCTGTTTCACAGACGGGTCAATATTATTTAGTAATGGCAGTGCAAATGCTGCGGTTTTACCTGTACCCGTTTGAGCTAGTCCCAGTACGTCCTTTCTTTCTAGCAATAACGGTATACATTGAGCTTGGATTTCAGATGGTGTCTTGTAACCCAACTCTTCAACTGCCTTCAAAATTGCAGGAGAAAGATTTAGAGATTCAAACGTGACTGGTTCTGACATTAATACGCCTCAACGAATTTAAAGAGGCGCGCATTATATAGGATTCGCGAGGCAAATGCTTGTATAAATTGAAACTAATTTCTATGTGTTTGATGTTGGTCGAAATTTAACCAGTTTAATTTGGGGTTTATTAAACTGGTTAACATATTTAATACAACGCTTATTTGTACAAGCCTAGGTTTTCTTTTGCGTAAGCTTCAAATTCTGTAAATCCACCGATGTGATTTTGATCCACAAAAATTTGTGGAACGGTAGGGCAAGGTTTACCAGCTGACTTTTCAAGGTCGGCTTTACTAATGCCTTCTTTAATTATATCGATGTAACGAAATTTAAAGTCATCACGTTCATTTGATAGTTGCTGCGCAACATCTTTTGCACGAACACAATATGGACAACCTTCACGGCCAAAAATTACAGTTAACATAGCTTTCTCCTCAATTTGATTAAAATCAGTTTAAATGATTGAAAAATTATTTAAAGCAAAAAAAATCGATTACACCATTCTAATAAAAACTATAAATCATATATTGCATAGTAATATGATTTGCAAAATGCGAATGAGAAACTAAAGCGCTGTCTGTCTAATACTTAAGTATATGAATGCAAGTGTGTTTACAAGAATTAATTTGTGGCACATAACTTGATGATTAAGAGCTATACATTGGGTTAATGAGAATACATTATGAATATTAATAGTCACGTTTTAGAAATTATCCAAGGGGTAATCGGTAAATATTGTGAAACCCAAAATCGAAATTTTTCAATTACTTTAATTAACAAGTTGCAATGTAACTACGTTTGTTTGCAAATTCCTCTTGAGCAAATGATTGCGCAATGCGAGGAATTTCTGATTCCAGCGCTAGCATCTGTTAAGCAGAGCTTTTTACTTAACCTAGAAGCAAATATGCAAGGGGTTAGTCTTCATTACCAGATTGATGATTCTGAGCAAGTAAGCACGCTGGATTTTCATGGGCTTTTAGCAACAAAAGAGTCTGTTAGTTTGGCACTTGATATTAGCCAAAATATAGACGTTCTAACTGATTGTGAGGCGTTATTTAAAAGTTGTTTAATAACATCGGATAATACCCATGAGCGCTTTGGCTTAAATTTTAAATTATTCAATAGCACTTTTAAGGAAACGGTACAGATTGAAGATTTACGTCACCTTAGTGGTGATGCGCTAACTGATAAACTAAATGGTGACAGCATAAATAGACACATAAAGTTATGCACTATTAGCGACATTAGTGAGCTGAGCCAAGAGAATAAACTATCTAAAAAAATATTAGGTTGGCCATTTTTTGATACTGACCTCATTGCTATTTTAACAACATTTCATTCGCAAACACGTTTATCTGTATTAGTGGCGGATGATAGCTTACCAAGCCAAATTGCAACAAAAGTGATGCTCGAAATGCTGGGCTGCTTAGTAACATGTGCAGAAAATGGCGCTAGTGCTTTAACGCTTGCTCAAAATGAACCATTTGATTTACTGCTCTTAGATGAGCGCATGCCAGGAATGTTTGGCAGTGACGTAGCACAGCAATTAGTGCGTCAAAATACCCCTAATAATGATACACCCAAAGTTATTTTAACGGGGCTAACAGGGGATGAACAGATAGCTGAGTTATTTGAAAAAGGTATTACGCACTATTTACAAAAACCAGTGACCAAAGCAGTGCTCGAAAAGTTTATTAAACCATGGCAATTAGCGTCTTAAATTGGTTAATAAGGTGGCAATGATGCATGACTTTTCTAAAACAGCGCTTATTTTGATTGGTTTTCAAAATGATTACTTTTCACCAAAAGGTATTTTGTATGGCGTGGTTGAAGAGTCGTCAAGAATTACTGGCGTGGTAGAAAATACACTCTCTTTATTGGCCGCCTGTGCAGAGCAATTTGCGTTAGTTGTTAATACACCCATTCATTTTACACAAAACTACAGTGAGCTTAAAAATCCGATTGGCATATTAAAAGCTATTGCAGATGTGGGCGCATTTAAAGCAGGTTCGTACGGCGCTCAAACCATTGAGCAGCTAGATTTTTTTAGCAATATTATAGAAGTGGTGCCTGGGAAAAGAGGTTTAAATGCTTTTACACATACTGCTCTAGCGCAAAAGCTCAAAGAACATGGTGTCACTAATGTAATTTTAGCCGGTACGGTGACTTCTATTTGTATTGACTCAACTGCGCGTACGGCTGTTGAACTTGGTTTTAACGTCACTATTTTAAGTGACTGCACATCGAGTCGCACTCCTTTTGAACAAACTTTTTACTGTGAAGAGGTTTTTCCTCTTTATGCGCGAGTTTGTGATAGTAAAACTTTTATTAAGCATTGGAGAGAGCATGGATAACAACGATGAACTACAAGTGCAAATCCAATATGCATTGGTCGAAAAGCTCTCCAATAGTAATCGACGTCAAGCAAAGCTATTAGCTATTTTAGATGAATGTATTTTTGAGTGTGATAAACATTTAAATCTTACCTATATTAACGAAGCATGGGAGAAGAAACTAGGTTACTCAAGCGATTCATTAATTGGTTCTAATATTACTAAGTTAATGAATTGCGATGATATTATGCATTTTGTTGCATACAGTTGTTGTTTGCTTGAAGGAAAGCAGACTCCTAGTGTAGAAATACAAATAAAAAATAGTCATGGACTCTTAAACTGGTTTGAGTTGAGGCTAGTTTATGATGAAAAAAGCGGTTTTATAGGTTCACTCTATGACATTCAACGCCATAAAGATTCTCAATTCTTACTAACGCAACAGCAAAAATATGTAAAGCGCTTATCGCTTGTTGCGAGTCATACAAATAACTTAGTAATAATTACAGATAAATTTGGCGTAATTGAGTGGGTTAACAATAGTTTTGAAGTACTTACAGGTTACACCTGTGATGAGGTTATAGGCACCAGTCCTGGTCATTTACTGCAAGGGCCAAAAACATGTGAAAAAAGCCGTAAGGTCATGTCTCATGCCGTAAAAAATGGACTTCCTTTTCAAGTTGAAACTACAAATTACGATAAAAACGGTAATATTTATTGGGTTGCTATTGATGCAAACCCAGTGCGAGATGATGAAGGCCAAGTAAAGCACTTTATCGCTATAGAAACTAATATTACGCAGCGAGTTAAAGCCGAACAAGCAATGGCAGAGATAGAATATAATTATCACTCTGTCGTTGATAATATCCCTGATATTGTTTTACGCCTTGATACATTTGGCAATCTATTATTTATAAATCAAGCATGGCAGCGAGTGCTACACAGCAGGGTAGATGAGAGCCTTGGTTTACCTATAATTAAGTTTATAGCAAAAGAAGATGTAGAAAAAATTAGTAGCACTTTACTTGATTATAAACAAGGTAAGCGTGATATACGTCGCTTTGATATACGTTTAATTAATGCACAAGGTATAAATAACTGGGTCGAAATTACACTTACTCCAATTGTTGGTGGCTACGAAAGTGATTTATCATCAATTGCTGCGACACTTGTGGATATACAAGAGCGTATTGAAAGCGAGCAAATATTACTTGAAGCTAAACATCAGGCAGAAACCCTAGCGGAGTCAAAAAGCCGATTCATGGCAAATATTAGTCATGAAATTCGCACACCATTAAATGCTGTGATTGGATCTGCAGATATTTTGCATCATACCGGTTTAACTTCTGAACAAATGCGCTATACACAAATGATTAAAACAAGTTCTGACGCGCTATTAAGTGTATTGGACGATGTATTAACGTACTCACGTTTTGAAGCACAAGCCATAACACTAAATAATCAGCCATTTAGTATTGATACGTGTATTGAAGAGGCAATAGATATAATTTCCCAAAGCGCTTTACAAAAAGGGCTTGAGGTTATTTTTGATTTTTATCCTGATGTACCAGCTCAAGTAATTGGTGATCATGCCCGTATAAGACAAATAGTCATAAATTTATTAGCCAATGCGATTAAGTTCACTCAACATGGTGTAATAACGGTTACTGTTAAGTGCACTCATATTGAAGGTAATAATTTAAACCTTTATATATCTGTAAAAGACACGGGTATGGGAATTGCAAAAAATAAAATTGACAGTATGTTTATGCCTTTTATTCAATCCGATAATTCAATTACTCGAAAGCATGGTGGGAGTGGTTTAGGGCTTGCGATATGTAGGCAAATTTGTGATGTAGTCGGTGGAGATATTTCGGTTAGTTCTGAGTTTAATAAAGGAAGCGAGTTTGTAGTTAATTACCCGCTGCAAATAGACACAACTGACTCAATTTTAAGAGAAGGGTTTGCAGCACGAAGTAAAAAGCCAAAAGTATGGATAGTAGGAAATCACGAAATTCTAAAAACAGCCTTGGAGCATACGCTCACTCGGTTTTCTATCACTTTTGAACACTACGAAGTATGCCCAGATATACCCAAGTACGATAGTTTTCCTGATGCAATTGTACTAACTGATCCTCAAATGTTAGCCCAAACACGCGAGCGTATAAATACATACAACTCCCTTAATTCACCGTGTTTACTCATCCTAGATTTGCTAGGTAAAAGCTTATTACCGCAAAATATTAACGACAGAGAGCTCAGGTTAAATGGCCCTTATAAAGTATCCCATGTACTACGAGCAATTAGTTTATTAGAAGAGCAGTTGTTTCATTTGGATATTATATTTACCAATCGTGAGCAAAAAGAAACTTTAGAAAGCCCCTTAGGGTTAACTCAGTTAAGCGGAACCAATGTATTGGTTGCTGAAGATAATACGAATAATCAAATTGTAATTCGGCAGTTTTTAGAACAAAAAGGTTGCCGTGTGCATATTGTTAGTGATGGTCAAGAGGCAATAATAAAGGCGCAAAGCGGTGAAATTGATATTATTTTTATGGATATCCAAATGCCAATACTCGATGGGATTTCTGCAACTAAAGCAATCAGAAAGTTAGGTATAACCACTCCTATAATAGCACTCACTGCAAATGCGATTCATGGTGATAAAGAGCGATTTATAGACGCGGGGATGAATGACTATTTAGCTAAGCCAATTGTAAGTGAGACACTTTATTTATTACTTGATAAATATGCCCCAGAGCAGGTTATTGAATCTAAACATTTAAAGCTCTCTCGTTTAGCGCAAGTGTGGGAAAAGCTGAGTTGAGCAATGAAGGCTAGGGTTTGTTAAACGTTTAGGGTTAAATTTGCAGCAGTGTGGTTATTTTCCATAAATGGGCGATAACGTAGCATTAATGCCAAACAGGCGCTGCCCAAAGGGATCTTCCTAGAGGCTATTTACTCTTTGTTGCCAACATGGATGTAGTTAAGGGGCGTGAGCAGGACGCAGAAGCTTTGCTCGGTTTTACATCGATGTAAGTTAGTAGGGTAACGCAGGAGCTGTTACAGAACCCGCTGGGTTATAAACCTCGCGCCGGGATTAAACCGCCTGTAGTTTGAACGAATTTTAATCCGCAAAGATCAACAGACAATATAAAAAGTGGGTTTGTGTTGCATAAAACTTGATAAACGGAGAAATCAACCTAGTATTTTAGGGGTAAGTTAAATTTATTTTTTAGTAATTAATGAGTGTTTTTAGTGTGTGTTTTTTTAATTTGATTCGCAAATTGCAATTCAAAATAAAAATAAAATGTTATGAACTTTATTTAAATACTCAATCATACCTTTAATTTATTTTAACGACTTGATTTTGTAAGGTTTTTACTTTTTTGTAAAGTTGTTATCTGGTTGGCACGACTTTCGCAATATATTAAATATCAAATCAAGACGAATTTAGTTAAATTTTTAAGGGGTGCAATATGCAAACAAACACAAAAGCCAAACAACAGCCTAAAGGTAACAATTGGGTACTAACACCTGAAATTATGGTTTTGTCAATTTTGCTTGTTGCCACTTTAGTAATAGGTATAACAGTTTTACGAGGTAGCGATTCGATTGAACCGCTGGCAGATATTCAGCCAATTACTTTTACACAAGCTGATGTTGAAAACGCTCAGTTGATGAGTAATACGTTTGACTCGCAAAATACCAACTATGCACAACATGTAACTTCTTCTAAAAACGAAAATAACGACACTCTTCCAAACTAGAGACTTTTGCGCAGGTAACTATTTATAGTTGCCTGCGTTTTTTTATGTTCCTACCACCAATTTAACTTTTTAATCCCTCCCCATAAAATTATTTATATTCTCTTAAATTTAGATGGTGCTTAACCTAAACAGGGTTTTATCAAAACTTTCTCTTTTCTCATATACAATTGCTAATATTAGCTTTGGTCAGTATCTATTAACTGGCTTATCTGTGTTTTATAAGCTCGATTAAGCGCTCACTTGCCAATTTAGCTGCATTGCAAACTGAATTGCAAAATGCGAATGAAATGGGAGAAGTAAATCCATTTAATCTTCTAATTTAACTACCTGAATATATTGGTTTTTATTTCTGTTTTTTGTATTTAAAATGGCCTGTAAATTGCTCTTTAATATAATAAGTCACTAAGAGTGAAACCGGGGCAAAATCATGAGTGCGTTTAAATACCTAGAATCGGAAAAACCAGTCAATCTAGCAAGATGGCATGAGTTAGAGAGGATCATGTCTGATTCAATGCAAAATAATTATTTTAAAATGGTTTATCAACCGCTTGTATCATTGGGATCTGGAAAGCTGGTCGGCTTTGAGTCGCTAGTAAGGTGCCAATCACCGCGCTTTGGCATTGTTGGCCCTGATGAGTTTATCCCTCATGTAGAGCAATCGGGAATGATTTTAGAATTAGGTGACTGGATTTTTGAGCAATGCTTGTCTGATTTAAAGCATATGCGGCAGTTTGGTATGACAGATATTGCTGTTTCATTAAATATTTCACCGTTACAAATCTTAGATGGTGATGTGTTTTCAAAAGTAATGTCTTTGCTAGAAAAGCACCAAATACCACCACAGGCTATTAAAGTCGAATTAACGGAAACAGCGCTCATTCATAGTCCTGATAAAATAGCTAAGGCGTTTGAAAACTTCCATAAAGAAGGCGTAAAGGTGTGGATTGATGATTTTGGCACTGGGTATGCCTCTTTAGGTTTACTTCGTCAATTTGATATTGATGGTTTAAAAATTGATCGCAGTTTTGTAAGTGGTATTGCAACTAATAATGAAGACTTTACGTTATGTAGCGCAATTATTGCGATGGCTCAACGATTGGGTTTACAAACGGTAGCAGAGGGTATTGAAGAGAATGAGCAATTACAAATATTAGAACAACTTGGTTGCGATATAGCTCAGGGGTACCTGCTAGATAAGCCGCAAACGTTAACTAAAAGTATTGATACTTGGACTTTGTAAATGTTTATATTCATTTTGATTTGCAAAATGCAAAAAACAAATTACTCTTAAACTACAACTCTTACATTTGATTAGTGTAAGAAGTTTTAACTTACACAAAGGTTATCTATGCCCATATCAGAGCAGTTTGTCGATAAAAGTATTACCGAGCTAAATGTATTAACTCAACTCGAAAAGGATGTTGGGACAACCGTGTTAGCTCGTTTAATTAAATTATTTATTGATGAATTAGTTACTATGGCTAACCAATTAGATACGGCAATTAGTAGTGAAGATACTATAAAAATTAAAGAAGTAATGCATGTCTTAAAAAATTCAGCAGCTTTATATGGTGCATCTGCTTTAGCCGCGTTAGCAACACAATTACACGATTCGCCACCGTCAACTACACAAGAAAACTTGCACGCAGCGCTTGTTATTAAACACAACTTGGATAAAACCCGAGATGCGTATCAAATAATGAGTAATAGTATAGCTATCTAGGAGAAAGCTGTGTCAGATATAATTGATAAAGGTCTTGTTTATATTGTTGAAGATAGCATTGCCAGTGGTGCTTTATATGCAAGTCAGCTTGAGCAGGCTGGTTTCCAATGCAAACACTTTACAGATGGGTACTCTGCTTTAGTCGGTATTAAAGAAAAAATGCCAGCGGTCATAGTACAAGACGTATGCTTGCCAGATATAAGTGGGCTTGAGGTATTACAATTTGTAAATAAGCAGAAAAATCCTGCTAATGTAGTCATGATCACTTCAAACAGCTCTATTGATATTGCAGTGGAAGCAATGCGTTTAGGCGGTTTTGATTTTTTAGAAAAACCTTTCACAAGTCAACGACTCATTAGTTCAGTAGAAAGTGCCTTGACGCCAAAAGAGCAAGTTAAAGTTCAACCATTGGTTAAAAACAGGGATAAAAATCAAGATTTTGTTGGTGAATCTCTGGCAATGAAAACCGTTTTTAGATTACTTGATAGTGCAGCTAGAAGCAAAGCGTGTGTATTTATCACAGGTGAAAGTGGAACCGGTAAAGAAGTTTGCGCACAAACCCTTCATGATACAAGCCCGAGAAATACAGGACCATTTATTGCCATAAACTGTGCAGCTATTCCTGCTGAGCTATTTGAATCAGAATTTTTTGGTCATGTTAAAGGTGCGTTTAGTGGGGCATTAAGCGATCGAAAAGGGGCTGTTGAAGTGGCCAACGGCGGTACCTTATTTTTAGATGAATTATGTGAAATGGAACTTAACTTACAAGCAAAGTTATTACGCTTTTTACAGACAGGCATTTTTAGTAAGGTGGGTAGTAGTGAAGTATTACACAGCGATGTTCGTTTAGTCTGTGCAACAAACAGAAACCCAATCATAGAGGTTGCAGAGGGGCGTTTTAGAGAAGATTTATATTACCGTTTAAATGTTATCCCCGTAAAGCTCCCCCCTTTAAGAGAACGCGGAGGCGATATATTACTGCTTGCTGAGTATATTTTGAAACAAAAAAGCGATAGTAATGCAAAGCATTTCACTGGTTTTTCTGATGAAGTTAAGGCGCTTTTTTGTAATTACGATTGGCCAGGAAATATTCGCGAACTACAAAATGTAATTGAAAACACCGTTGTTATTAATGATGGCGATGTAATTGAAAAAGACATGCTACCAAGCTCATTTGGATTAGGCGCTGTGAAGCACTCGATATCCGCTAAGTCAGTTCACAATACAAACGAGCAGAGTGTTCAACTATCGCCTATGTCTGTTCATGATATAGAACCTTTGTGGCAAGTTGAAAAAAGGGCGATTGAAAATGCAATTAAAAGCTGTGAAGACAATATTCCTCTTGCTGCTGCTTATCTAGGGGTTAGTGCATCTACCATTTATAGAAAAATAAAGGGATGGTCTTAAAGTTATAATCGATTTTTAATTACACTTTTCAGGTCGAATTAATAAAAGTTACCCTAAGCTTTATGGGTAAGAGCAAATTAATTTTTAATCTGACACAGTAAAAGGAGATCGCAATGAGTAACACTAGTTTAAAACCTGCGGATATTATGCCATCACTAGTCGTGAGTGATGTTGATGAGAACAAGGTAGATTTAGTTGATAGAGTAAGTGACTCTCCTTGGAAAATGATTGTTGTTTATCGAGGCCAGCACTGCCCTAAATGTACTGCGCAACTTAACGAGCTTGCTAAAGTTCATAAAGACTTTAAAGATGCTGGTGTTGAAGTGGTTGCGGTAAGTGGTGATAGCCATGAGCAGCTTGATAAACATCTTGAAAAAATAGATGTTAACTTCCCAATTTACTATGGTTTAACAATCGAACAAATGACCGATTTAGGGCTACATATCAGCGAGCCTCGCAGTGATGCAGAAACTGATCATCCATTTGCTGAGCCAGGCATTTTTGTACTTAATGAAAAAAATCAGCTTCAAATGGTCGATATATCAAACAGCCCATTTGTTCGTCCTGATTTAGAGCAACTGCTAGGTGGGATTAAGTTTTCTAGAGAAAACGACTATCCAATCCGAGGCACATTTATTAAATAACATTCATTTTCATGGTTTCAAAAGGCACTTTTTAGTGCCTTTTTTTATTTATTTTTAATTTTTTTAAAATTAATCTCTTGAAAACAATTTTACCGTCCATATATAGTTTGGTAGGACGCCTGATGGGTCCTAAATTAAACTTAAATAATTGAAATTTATATTATTAATTAAACTTTGCTTGAGCTTGTTCAATAGAAGAGCACATGCAAAATATCGCTTAAATATGAGGATATTATTATGCGTACAGTAGACTTATCACCACTTTATCGTTCATTTATCGGCTTTGAACATTTAGCATCACTTATGGATGCGGCAGCTAATACAGATAAGCAGCCAAGTTTTCCTCCTTACAACATAGAAGCACTCGATAAAGACAAATACAGAATCACTATGGCCGTTGCCGGTTTTAGCGATAACGAATTAACCATTGAGTCAGAAAATAACACATTAAAAGTTACAGGTACTAAAGCAAATAAAGATGAAAACGCAGAGCGTAAATTTATTCATCAAGGTATTGCTGAGCGTAACTTTGAACGTAAATTCCAGTTAGGAGATCACGTAAAAGTACTCGGCGCAGATTTAGCCAATGGCTTACTAAGTATTGACTTAGAACGTGAAATCCCTGAAGCGCTAAAACCACGCAAAATTGAAATTGGTAATAGCAATCTAATAGAAGGTAAATAATCTTCTAAAGTACATATTTCCCTGATTACTTAGCCGCCTCATTCGAGGCGGCTTTTTTGTTTACAGCGCTTCTAAATTATTAAGGTAGTAGGTTGCTTGTTGCAGCGTTTGTTCTTGGAGTGTTTTTTCTTGTTTATCCCAGTTTTTATATACCATACCAATACGTGGGTTCTTTTCTAGTCTGTCTCTGTGTTTATTCATGAAATGCCAGTACAGGCTATTTAGCGGGCAAGCTTTATCACCTACTTTTTGTTTAACATCGTACTGACAGCTTTTGCAGTAATCGCTCATCTTATTAATGTAGTTACCGCTTGCAGCATAAGGTTTAGTCGCAATTATTCCATCATCGGCAAACTGGCTCATTCCTCGGGTGTTGGGCATCTCTACCCACTCTATGGCATCGATATAAACACCTAGGTACCAGTTATCTACGTCATCAGGGTTTATTCCTGTAAGCATGCAAAAGTTTCCAATAACCATTAGGCGTTGAATATGGTGGGCATAAGCGGTTTCAAGGCTTTGTTTTAATGAGTGGCTTAGGCAATTCATTTTTGTTGAGCTGTTCCAAAAATAAGATGGTAGTGTGTTTTTGGCTTGTAATTGATTTTTAACAGCGTAGTCGGGCATGTTAATCCAATAAATGGCACGTACATATTCTCTCCAACCTAATATTTGCCTAGTAAAGCCCTCTACTTGCGAGGGGAATATTTCACTTGGTCTTTGTTCGTATTCTCTTATTACACGTTTGATTACATATAACGGGTGGAGTATTTTTGCGTTTAGGGCAAACGATAATCGGCTATGGTACAAGCTGGTATTATTTTTACTTTGATCTGTCATCGCATCTTGAAAGTGACCAAAGCAACTAAGTAAATGCTCGCAAAAGTATTCTAGAGATTCAATAGCTTGTTTACGCGTTGTTGGCCACTCTAGTCTCTGATCGGCTATTTCGCCAAAGTAAACGATCTTGTGCTTATTTAAGCGAGAAATGATGCTCTTGACATTATTATTGAATAGCTTAGGTTTTGGTATACACGCTAAGTCAGCTTTGGAAAATTTATTACGATTATTACTGTCAAAATTCCATTTGCCACCGGTTGGCTTAGTATCATCAACTAATATATTAAACTGCTTACGCATAGCACGATAGAAGTGCTCCATTGTCACATGCTTGTTTTTTGTAAAGCGTGTTTTTATATCGGTGAACGGTAATAAAAAATGTTCAGTATCTGTGGCAATTACATCAAATGAGCCATCACTTTTAAACTTAGCTAATTGAGACTTAAGCCTAAACTCATCAGGATATTGATATTCAATAGTTTCGCATTGGTATTTATCGGCAATTCGCTTAAGTAATTCAATTAAGTCTTTGTCGTCAGAGGTATCGTCAAGTGTCAAATGCAAAACATTAAAACCTGCCGTTTTTAATGCAGTTGCAAAGTTTTCCATAGCATTAAAAAAAGCACACAGTTTTTGAATGTGATGCTTAACGTAGTCGGTTTCTTGTTTTAATTCTGCGATGAGATAAAGCGTGTCGTCGTCTTTTTGTTTATACCATGAATGAGATGGGTTTAGCTGATCGCCTAGTATTAATCTAAGTGTTTTATGATGGGTCATAGTAAAGCCAAATTTTTTTATACGGGCATAGTTAATTAAACGATCGTTTTAATATTTTACAACAAGCAAATAGGAGTAATTAAGTGCATAACGACAATAGTTTGCTGTTTTTAATGCTGGGGATTAGTTGTTTCTTGAGTTTAATAATAGATTAGTAAAACGAATAGAGGCGGTAAATAACGCAATACATTGTGCTGTTAGCAATAGGGCAAAAAAGTTTAACCGCATATCAAGGCGTTCCTGATTAAGGGGAGATTAAGTAAATTAAGTCTCCCCCCCAATTGAATATCTAAATTTTATTACTTTGCTTTTGCTGCATTCTTTGTTGTAACGAAACCACATTGGTAACGTTGAAAAGAACATTGCTTGCAAAGCTTTCAAAGTACCTAAGCGCTTTTTTCCAAGCGAGCTGACTCTCAGTAGTAAAATGTTTACCAAGGTGCTCTTCAAGGGTTTCGTAAAAAGCGTTAGATAAAAGGGCAATGTCACTGTGTGAAGCGCCGCTTTTTTTTAGATACATTAAATGGTGAGCTAAAAAAGGAGCTACCGATGCTGGTTTATCTAAATGCTTAACAATTCGTTCTAATACGCAAAAGAGGGTAAAGCTCTTTTCGTTAAACTGTAAGGCCGTCGGGTAATTCATCTCAATACTAGATTGGGCTAATTTACTATGAAATTTAGCCGTAAACGCATGAAAGTTAGGCTTAATAATTGTTAAGTTATTTAATAATGCTGATTGTTGTTGATTCATTTTTATCTCGTTGCAGTGAGTAATAACTATTATTATCAAGTAGGAATAATGTTGATTATAGCGGGCAGTTCAAATTCTGCACGTTTTTTAGTGTGAAAGTATGGCTTTTTGTTATATCTATTTACTTTCTGGTAATTAGTGAGCCTTTAAAACGTATTTTAAGAGTTATTAAACTTCAGTTTATCTGATTTTTTTCCTGAAATAATAAGCTACTACATTTTATGACTCATGTATGGGCATTTTATAAAGTTGGCTGATTACTTATGTTACTTACATATACATTAAATTAGCATCTTGACGAATTGCAAATTTTATAAACTAATTGCGTATTATAGTTGCTAATTATCCTGTACATCCTTATAATAGCGGCCATTGTTTAGCGTGTTGTATAACAGCTAACAGCGATATTAAATTTAAGGTTTGATATCTATTGGCGCGGGATGGAGCAGTCTGGTAGCTCGTCGGGCTCATAACCCGAAGGTCGTCGGTTCAAATCCGGCTCCCGCAACCAATTCTACTAGTAGGTATTACCTTACTAATTTATATCGCGCATTCTAAGTAATGCGCGTTTTGCGTTTTAGGCTATGTAGTTTAATTAGGTCAGTTTACTGACTCGCAACCAAGCTTGGCCCTCGGCCACACAGTTTTATGCTTTATTGGTGTGACGCCCCGCTTGGTTCGGGGCGTTGTTGTATCTGCACCTTACGATTTGTGGCAATTGCTATCAAATTAAAATTTAAACTCAGTATTTTAGGGCTATAAGCCCTTTTTTTGTTTGTATGGAGGATTTTCGTGACAAAACTTGAACAAGATTTAGTAACCATGTTAACGCCTGCGGTAGAAATGTTAGGCTTTGAGTTGCATGGTCTTGAATTTGTACAAGCGGGTCGCCATTCTACCTTAAGAGTATATATTGCTCATGAGGATGGGATCTCAGTTGATAACTGTGCGGATGCCAGTCGCCAAATTAGTGCGATTTTAGACGTCGAAGACCCAATTACAAATGAATATGATTTGGAAGTATCGTCTCCTGGTGTTGATCGTCTATTATTCAAACAAGATCACTACGAGCAGGCGCAAGGAGAGGAAGTACGCGTGCGTACTAAACTTCCACAGGATGGTCGTCGTAATTTTAAAGGCGACTTAGTAGCAGTTAGCAGCGATATGATCACACTATCTAGCGATGGTGCAGAGCATCTGATCATGCTTAGTAACATCGAACGTGCGAATTTAATCGCGAAGTTTTAAATTCGAGTGCGAAGGAATAGGGCAAGCGAGGCATTACCCATGGCAAAAGAGATATTATTGGTTGCTGAAGCCGTTTCCAATGAGAAAGCGGTTCCAAAAGAAAAGATTTTTGAAGCTCTAGAGTTCGCTCTAGCGACAGCGACAAAGAAAAAACACGATGGCGAAATTGAAGTACGTGTAGCAATTGACCGTAAAACCGGTGATTACGATACGTTCCGTCGCTGGCAAATTGCCGCTGTATTAGAAGATGGTTCTTTAGAGAACCCATACAGCGAAATCACTCTAGAAGCAGCACAGGTTGAAGAACCTGATTTGCAAATGGGTGATTATGTTGAAGAGCAAATTGACTCAATCAAATTTGACCGTATTACAACACAAATGGCTAAGCAAGTTATCGTACAAAAAGTACGTGAAGCTGAGCGCGCTTTAGTTGTTGAAGCATACAAAGATCAAGAAGGCGAGCTGGTAACGGGTGTTGTTAAAAAAGCAACTCGCGATGCAATCGTACTTGATTTAGGTAACAACGCAGAAGCGGTAATTTACCGTGATGACATGTTGCCACGTGAAAACTTCCGCCCGGGTGATCGAATCCGTGGTCTTTTATATGAAGTTAAACCTGAAGCACGCGGTGCACAATTATTTGTAACGCGCTCTAAACCTGAAATGCTAATGGAATTATTCCGCATTGAGGTGCCAGAAATTGGCGAAGAGATGATTGAGTTACGTGCAGCTGCACGTGATCCAGGTTCACGCGCTAAAATTGCTGTTAAATCTAACGACAAACGCATTGATCCAATTGGTGCATGTGTTGGTATGCGTGGCGCACGAGTTCAAGCTGTATCGTCTGAGCTTGGTGGTGAGCGTGTTGATATCGTACTTTACGATGACAACCCAGCACAATTTGTTATCAATGCAATGGCGCCAGCAGAAGTTGCTTCAATCGTAATGGATGAAGACACTCACTCAATGGATATCGCTGTAGAAGCCGATAACCTAGCACAAGCAATTGGTCGTAATGGTCAGAATGTTCGTTTAGCAAGCCAATTAACTGGCTGGGAACTGAACGTAATGACTGTTGAAGACATGCGTACTAAAAATGAAGCTGAATCTGATAAGTTACTTAACTTATTCACTGAAAATTTAGATATAGATGATGAGTTTGCATCATTACTTATTAACGAAGGTTTCTCGACACTTGAAGAAGTGGCGTATGTACCTGCGTCTGAATTTTTAGAAATTGATGGTCTTGATGAAGATACTGTAGATTTATTGCGTTCACGCGCAAAAGATGCATTGACAACTAAAGCACTTAAAACGGAAGAAAGCTTAGATGGCGCAGAGCCTGCTGAAGACTTACTTGCGCTTGAAGGCTTAGAGCGTCACTTAGCATTTGTTATGGCAAGCAAAGGTGTTGTTACACTTGAAGACTTGGCAGAGCAAGGTATTGACGAATTAGTTGATATCACAGAACTTTCATCTGAAAAAGCGGGTGAACTGATTATGGCTGCACGAAACATTTGTTGGTTTGCAGACGAGTAATTTATTAACGGAGGTATTACACACTATGGCAGAAGTAAATGTTGAAAAACTAGCCGGCGATATAGGTACAACTGTTGATAAATTGCTACAGCAGTTTTCACAAGCAGGTATCACTAAGCAAGCAACTGATAACGTAACAGAAGCTGAAAAAGCAACGTTACTTGATCATTTAAGCAAGCATCATGGTGGTACAGGTTCAGATGGCCCAGCGCGTATGACTTTACAACGTAAGAGCAAAAGCACATTAAGTGTGACTGGTTCTACGGGTAAAGCTAAAGATGTTCAAGTTGAAGTTCGCAAAACACGTACCTACGTGAAGAAAAGCGCAATGGAACAAGAACAAGAGCAAGCACGCTTAGCCGCTGAAGAAAAAGCCCGTCTTGAACAGCAACAAAAAGCTGAACAAGAAGCCGCAGAATTAAAAGCGAAACAAGAGGCAGAACGTAAAGCGAAAGAAGAAGCTGACCGTAAAGCCAAAGAAGAAGCTAAACGCAAAGCTGATGCAGAGCGTAAAGCGAAACAAAAGCAGATGACCCCAGAGCAAAGTGCTAAGTCTGAGAAAGATCGCATAGAAGCTGAGCGTCTGCAAAAAGAAGCAGAAGAGGCCGCATTGAAGAAAGCTGAAGAAGAAGCGAAACGTCAAGCAGAAGAGGCAAGAAAGCTAGCTGAAGAGAATTCAGCACGCTGGAAAAAAGAAGAAGAAGAACGTAAGAAACGCGAAGAAACAGCGGATCACCATCTTACGACTTCAACTTATGCACGTGAAGCAGAAGATGTTGCCGATGCTCGTGATGAGCAAGGCACTCGCCGTGCTAAGAAAAAGAAAAAAGCGCCAGCAAAAGATAAATTTGCAGCGTCAAGAGGCCGTAACAAGTCTAAATTAAAAGCACCAGCATCGCTGCAGCATGGTTTCCAAAAACCAACTGTTGATGTTAAAAATGAAGTGCGTATTAGCGAAACAATTACAGTAGCTGAGCTTGCATCACGCATGGCTGTTAAAGGCGCTGAAGTTGTTAAAACAATGATGAAAATGGGTGACATGGTTACTATTAACCAAGTGATCGACCAAGAAGCTGCACAACTAGTTGCAGAAGAAATGGGTCACAAGGTTATCATTGTTAAAGAAAACGAATTAGAGCAAACAGTACTTAACGACCGCCATGAAGATGGTAAGTCAGAGCCTCGTGCTCCAGTAGTAACTGTAATGGGTCACGTTGACCATGGTAAAACATCGACTCTAGATTACATTCGTTCTGCGAAGGTTGCTTCTGGCGAAGCCGGTGGTATTACACAGCATATTGGTGCATACCATGTTGATGTAAACGGCAATATGATTACCTTCTTAGATACTCCAGGACATGCTGCATTTACATCAATGCGTGCTCGTGGTGCTAAAGCGACAGATATCGTAATCTTAGTGGTTGCAGCAGATGATGGCGTTATGCCACAAACCAAAGAAGCGGTACAGCACGCACGTGCAGCTGGCGTTCCTTTAATCATTGCTGTAAACAAAATGGATAAAGAAGGCGCAGATCCAGATCGCGTTAAAAACGAACTAGCTCAGCTAGACGTTATCCCTGAAGAATGGGGCGGCGATACGCAGTACGTTCATATCTCAGCTAAAACTGGTCTAGGTATTGATGACCTTCTTGAAGCCGTACTTATGCAATCTGAGCTTTTAGAGCTTTCAGCCCCTACCGAAGGTATGGCTGCAGGTGTTGTAATTGAATCTCGTCTTGATAAAGGCCGTGGTCCAGTTGCATCAGTACTTGTTCAATCTGGTACGCTTAACCAAGGTGACATTGTATTATGTGGTCTTGAGTATGGCCGTGTTCGTGCAATGCGCGATGAAAACGGTAAAGATATCAAGTCGGCAGGTCCATCTATTCCAGTGGAAATTTTAGGTCTTTCTGGTATTCCAGCTGCAGGCGACGAAGCAACTGTAGTTAAAGATGAGCGTAAAGCGCGTGAAGTTGCTTTATACCGTCAAGGTAAGTTCCGCGATGTTAAACTAGCACGTCAGCAAAAAGCTAAGCTTGAAAACATGTTTACTAACATGACTGAAGGTGATGTTTCTGAAGTTAACGTGGTACTTAAAGCAGACGTTCAAGGTTCTATCGAAGCAATCTCTGATTCACTAACTAAACTTTCTACTGATGAAGTAAAAGTGAAGATTGTAGGCTCTGGTGTTGGTGGTATTACTGAGACTGATGCGACACTAGCTGCAGCGTCTAACGCAATTGTAGTTGGCTTTAACGTTCGTGCTGATGCTTCTGCTCGTAAAGTGATTGATACTGAAAACTTAGACCTTCGTTATTACAGCGTAATTTATGCCTTAATCGAAGAAGTTAAGCAAGCCATGTCAGGCATGCTAGCACCTGAGTTTAAACAAGAAATCATCGGTCTTGCTCAAGTTCGTGACGTATTCAAGTCTCCAAAAATTGGCGCAATCGCTGGTTGTATGGTTACTGAAGGTGTTATTAAACGTAGCGCTCCAATCCGTGTACTACGTGAAAACGTGGTTATCTATGAAGGTGAACTTGAGTCACTTCGTCGCTTTAAAGACGATGTTGCTGATGTTCGTAACGGCATGGAATGTGGTATCGGCGTTAAGAACTACAATGACGTACGTGTTGGTGACCAAATCGAAGTATTTGAAACAGTTGAAGTACAACGTACTCTTTAATTGTTAGCTCGCTAAACTAATAAATGGGGGCTTAGCCCCCATTTGTGTATCCATTATTTAATTAGCTTATTATTAAATTTCAATAAGTTATGATTTTAGGACAAATGCAATGAGAGAATTTTCTCGCACTGATCGTGTTGCACAGCAAATCCAAAAAGAAATTGCTGTAATTTTACAACGCGAAATTAAAGATCCACGCTTAGGTATGGTGACAGTGTCAGCGGTAGAAGTATCGCGTGATTTATCTTATGCCAAAATCTTCATCACTGTGTTTAACACACAAGACGAAGATGCAGCAAAGCAAAGCGCAAAAGTACTTAATGAAGCAACGGGTTATATTCGCTCGTTACTTGGTAAGCGTATTCGTGCACGTATAATGCCTGAGTTAAAGTTTGTAGTTGATAACTCTTTAATGGAAGGTATGCGTATTTCTAATTTAGTGGATTCTATTATCCGCGAAGATAACGCAAAGCATGTAGATGAAGATGTAGAAAGTGTTGATGCTGATACTTCAGATAGTGAACAAAGTACTAAGCACGTAGAAGATACAGATAGCGAAGAAGGCACTGATACAGATGGCAAAGCGCAGTAAAGGCCGTGCAGTTGACGGTATTTTGTTGTTAAACAAACCGCAAGGCATTTCATCAAATAAAGCTCTGCAGCAAGCGAAAGGTGTTTATTTTGCACAAAAAGCAGGACACACTGGTGCTTTAGATCCACTTGCTACAGGTATGCTACCAATTTGTTTTGGTGAAGCGACTAAGTTTACGCAGTTTTTACTCGATACAGATAAAACCTATATCGTTCGAGCAAAACTGGGTGAGCGTACAACAACATCAGATTCTGATGGCGAAATTGTTAGTACTAAAGATGTGAACGTAACGCGTGAGCAGTTAACAAAAGAAATTGCAGCTTTTGTTGGTGAGTCAGATCAATATCCATCAATGTACTCAGCACTTAAGTATCAAGGTAGACCATTATATAAGTACGCACGAGAGGGTATTGAAGTCCCTCGTAAATGCAGAAAAATAAATGTGTTTAGCTTATCGTTTGACGAATTTGATGAACAAAACAACGTATTACAAATGACGGCTCATGTATCAAAAGGGACGTATATTCGTACAATCGTTGATGATTTGGGCGAAAACCTAGGGTGTGGCGCACACGTTATAATGCTTCACAGAACTGCTGTTGGTCAGTATCCGGCAGATAAAATGGTTTCGCTTGATGAAATTGAAGCGTTGCTTGCTAAAGCAAAAGCAGAAGAGCTTGCGCCTTCTACTTATTTAGACTCGTTGTTATTACCTATAGACACTGCTTTAACTGATTTACCTGTTATTGAAATTTCGAAAGAGCAGGGCAAAGTATTTAGTCATGGGCAAGCAGTCGAGTTACCTGAAGCTTTACCTGAGGGGGCAATTAAAGTTGTTGCGGATGGTGTGTTTATTGGTACTGGCGAGCGCAACTCAAGTGGCCATTTAAAGGTTAAACGTGGTCTTGCTAGCCAGCAAGATGATTACGTAAAGCCTGAATAAGCAATTAGTGTGCCCAGCAGTGGCTTATTAGTTGTAGATGGGAATAATTAACTTGTAGTTATTCCCACAGTTGGTAGAATACGCCGGCTTAATCGTTTTGGCTGAATTAGTGATCGGCTAAGACACCTTTTAAATTTAATTTTTGGAGTTACTATGTCACTAAGCAATCAAGAAAAAATCGATATCATTGCTAAATTTGCACGTGCAGAAGGCGATACAGGTTCATCAGAAGTACAAGTAGCATTACTTACTTATGATATCAACAAGCTTCAAGGTCACTTTGCTGATCACAAGCATGACTTCCACTCACGTCGTGGTCTGCTTCGTAAAGTAAGCACTCGCCGTAAACTACTTGATTACCTTAAAGGTAAAGATATCACTAGTTATACTGCACTAATCAAAGAACTTGGCCTACGTCGTTAAGAACTAGATTATAGAAATGGGAGCTTTTTAGCTCCTTTTTTTGTGCCTAAAATTTGTGTTTGAAAATAAAGCAAATTTATAAACTTATTGAATTATATTGTAAAACTCCTATTTCATAGCTTATCAAGCATCGTTGTATTTACCCACTCATTAGCCCAACTTAAATCTAGTAGCTAGTGTGTGTTGACCTTTCGTGATTAATTTTGCAGCTGTATGTTTGGTCTTTAGGCAAGGCAGCGCCTATGTAGTGTGGTTATTCCCCATAAATAGGCGATAACGCAGCATAAATGCCAAACATGCGCTGCCCTAGGATGAACAAATTTCAATCCACAAAGAACAACACACCCTAGACTCGCATTTTGAAGTAGCTTTGGTATATACTATGCGCGTAGGTAAAAAGGTTTATCTGCAATTATTCACATCATTGCCAATTGTAGTACTTAATTGATTTCCAACTGAATACAATTATGTACTGTAATTGGTACTTTGATGACAACTTATTAGAATACATTTAAGGAATATTTTAAGTGCAAGCAATTATTAAAGAATTCAAACTAGGTCAACATACAGTGACTCTAGAAACTGGTGCAATCGCTCGTCAAGCAGACGGCGCTGTACTTGCAAGCATTGGCGACACTTCAGTTTTAGTAACTGTTGTTGGTAAGCGTGAAGCACAACCTGGTCAAGACTTTTTCCCACTAACAGTTAACTACCAAGAGCGTATGTACGCTGCTGGTCGTATCCCTGGTGGTTTCTTAAAGCGTGAAGGCCGTCCTAACGATGGCGAAACTCTTATTGCACGTCTTATTGACCGTCCAATTCGTCCACTTTTCCCAAGCGGCTTTGTAAACGAAGTACAAGTTATTGCTACTGTTGTTTCTGTTAACCCTGAAATCCAACCTGATATGGTTGCGATGATTGGTACTTCAGCAGCACTTGCTATCTCTGGTATTCCATTCAGTGGTCCAATTGGTGCATCTCGTGTTGGTTACATCAACGGCGAATACGTACTTAACCCTACATTAAAAGAGCTTGAAGAAAGCCAACTTGATTTAGTGGTAGCCGGTACTGATAAAGCGGTACTTATGGTTGAATCAGAAGCTAACGTACTTGCAGAAGACGTAATGCTTGGCGCTGTTGTATATGGTCATGAGCAATCTCAAGCGATCATTACTGCAATCGAAGAATTTAAAGCGCAAGCAGGCAAGCCTACTTGGGATTGGACTGCACCTGAGAAAAATGTTGCACTAGAAGATAAAGTAGCAACTATTGCTGCTGAAAAAGTAGGCGCAGCTTACTTAATCACTGATAAAGTAGCGCGTAAAGAAGCTCTTGGTGAAGCTAAAGATGAAGTTGTTGCAGTATTAACAGCTGAACTTGCTGAAGGCGAGTCTTTAGACAAGCAAGAAATTGGCAAAATCTTCGGTTCACTTGAGAAGAAAATCGTTCGTGGCCGTATCGCTGCTGGCGAAAAACGTATCGATGGTCGTGAACCAGATATGATTCGTGCACTAGACGTAATGACTGGCGTATTACCGCGTACTCACGGTTCTGCTATCTTTACACGTGGTGAAACTCAAGCGTTAGTAACAGCGACACTTGGTACAGAACGTGATTCACAGTTAATCGACGATTTAACTGGTACTCATAAAAACCACTTTATGCTTAACTACAACTTCCCTCCATTCTGTGTAGGTGAAACTGGTTTTGTTGGTTCTCCTAAGCGTCGTGAAATCGGCCATGGTAACCTTGCTAAGCGTGGTATTTCAGCTGTAATGCCTACACTTACTGAGTTCCCTTACTCAATCCGTGTGGTATCTGAAATTACTGAATCAAACGGTTCTTCTTCAATGGCGTCTGTTTGTGGTACTTCTCTAGCACTTATGAACGCGGGTGTACCAATTAGAGCATCTGTTGCCGGTATTGCGATGGGTCTAGTTAAAGAAGACGATAAATTCGTTGTTCTTTCTGACATTTTAGGTGATGAAGATCACTTAGGTGACATGGACTTTAAAGTTGCCGGTACTGCTGCGGGTATTACTGCACTTCAAATGGATATCAAAATCGAAGGTATCACTCAAGAAATCATGCAAATTGCGCTTAAACAAGCAAAAGCTGCACGTTTACATATCTTAGAAGTGATGGATGAAGCGATTTCTGCTCCTTCTGAAGAGCTATCGATGTTTGCTCCTCGCATATACACAATGAAAATCCCACAGAAGAAAATCGCTGAAGTTATTGGTAAAGGTGGAGCAACTATTCGTCAGCTTACTGAAGAAACTGGTACAACGATTGAAATCGGTGACGACGGTACAATTAAAATTGCCGCTACAGATGGCGAAAGTGCAGCTAATGCAATTAGCCGTATTGAGCAATTAACAGCTGAACTTGAAGTAGGTACTATCTACGAAGGTAAAGTTGTACGTATCGTAGACTTCGGTGCGTTTGTAAACATTCTTCCTGGCAAAGATGGTCTAGTACATATTTCTCAAATTAGTACTGAGCGCGTTAATAACGTGGCTGATCACCTTTCTGAAGGTCAAGAAGTTAAAGTTAAAGTACTAGAAGTAGATCGCCAAGGCCGTGTACGTCTAAGTATTAAAGAAGCAATGGAATCAGCAGCACCTGCAGCTGACGCGCCAACTGACGCGTAATTGCTAACTTATTAATCTAGTTATATTAGCTAGATAGTAAAAAAGGGGCTGTTTAGCCCCTTTTTTTTATGCTTTAATGAAACCTTATTGGACAAGGTCTGTCTTATATTAATCGCGATATATCTTGGTATTAAGGATTTTAATGATACTCAAACATTTAGCTTTGGCATCTTTTGCTATTTTGTCTTTAAGCGCTTGCCAAACTACAACAGAATCAGAACCTACCCCGATTGTTAATGTGCCATTTACTGCACCTTTAGCTTCTGACTTTAGAAGTGAAATTGCTATTGCACGCTACTCAGAGCTATTAAATAGAGCCGACTTAAGCGAAGAACAACAAGCTAAGCTTTATTACGACCGTGGTGTACTTTTTGATAGTCTAGGTATGACAACTCTTTCGCGTATTGATTTTAATCGCGCAGTAAAGCTTAAGCCTGATTTAGCTGAAGTGTATAATTTTTTAGGTATTCAACATACGCTTATGCAGCAGTATGAAAAAGCCTATGAGTTTTTCGATTCTGCCCTAGAACTTGATGAAGAGCATGAATACGCCTATTTAAATCGTGGTATCGCACTGTATTACGGCGACAGAGCAGGCCTTGCTAAAAATGATTTTAATGAATTTTTAGCTCGCTCTCCAAAAGATCCGTACCGAGTTTTATGGGTTTATTTAGCACAAGCACAAGAGGATAAAGCCGTTGCGCTTGATGCACTTAAACAAAATGCCACTGCGCTTGATGAGTCACAATGGGCGTACCAGTTAATTTCTCTTTATACGGGGGATATGAGTGAACATGCATTTTTATCTGGCATTAGTGATGGTGTTAGAACTGAGCAAGAATATGCGCAGCGTTTATGCGAAGCTTATTTTTATTTAGCTAAAATGCATCAAGCAGCAGGTGAGCTGTATTTAGCATCAGACTACTTTAGGCTTGCGCTAGCAACTAATGTACACGAGTTTATTGAGTACAAATATGCGCGTTTAGAGCTTGAGTTGATGCAGGGTGTTGACGCAAGTTAAGCGTTTTAAATTAATAGGTGTATTACTATGTTGTTTGTTAATTACAGGCTCGAGTAATCACCTAGGCGCTATTGGCTTTTGGCATGTTTTAAACGTAAAAGCTAATGTGCTACAAAGTTATTGGAAATCACCTGGTTATTTTTCTGATCACTTAGAGCAGTTACCAAATACCTCTTTAGCTATACTCGCCCGCAGTAAAATTTCTTCAGCCCAATATATGTATTCTCTTAAGCTTATTAAAAACAGTCAGAGCGATACTGCAAAACAATTTTGGCTCAGAGCATTAAATGATTTAACAATCCCAGAGCGTAAAATATTAGCAGCAAAGTTACTTGAGCACTCACGTTGGAGCGATTTAAAGTTACTAGCTAGTAAAAAAAAATTACCAGCTGGGGATGTGCTAAATCATCTAAAGCTTCAGTTAAAAACACCACAGAGTAAAGTATCTAGTGAGTTTATCCACGCTCTCGGTTTTTCATCTTTAATAAATATAAGTAAACCTAATAAGCAATGTATGTTTAACGTGCTGACTATGAGCGATCATCGCAGTGGCTTATATAAACTCACCGAGTTTATTAATGCTTATAATAAACAGCCAGAGCCCCGTGAAAATATTTTTTGCTTTTCAAAACCTGTTTACGTTGCAGGTATGCTTGAGTGTAAAAGTAGCACTAATCAAATAGCAAAGTGTGACTGGCAATCAGCTAAACTCAATAACCAGCTTCCTAACAATTTTGATTTTATAGTAATGATGCCAAAAGATGGAACGGCTAATGTTACTAAAGGAACAATGCTAATAAACTCAAAAGCAAAATACAGTGTGTTTTTGCATGAGTTGATGCATTTTAACGGTTTTGAAGATGAATATGCTTTGCCTAAAACTAAACAAGCATGGTTGTGTGCAAAAACAGGTTTTGTGGCACCTAATTTATTTATTTCTCATGATGAGTCGCCCCCAATAGGCTGGCATAAAGCAAAGAGTTGCCAGATAGGTGGTGTTGCATATAAACCTAGTGAAAATTGGTCTATTATGCAATATCAGCAGTTAGGGCTCTCGGCGCAGTATAGAGAGATTTGGTTGAAGCATTTAGATATGACCAATGGTAATTCTTATCGCCACTCCAGCGCGCTTACATTTGCAAATAAGGCCATATTAAATTAACAATTATCAGTATTAATTAATTGTTTTTGTAGGCTTAATAAATTGTTAGTTCATGTTTAAAAAACACCCATACAGAACCGCTTTTTATAGACAAAATCAGTGTTTTTCAGTATAACTATAGTCATTAATGTCGTTTAAAAACAGGCAGTAAAAGCATCCCTTAGTATTAAAAAGAGATGCCCTGATAAACTTATGATAATAAAAGGCCCTACATTATGACTTTGCTCTGGATACCCTTGTTATCCTTAATTGGCAGTGTTATTTCTGCATGCACAGGTAAGTTATCCCGCAATTTAAGCACTAGTTTAACGGCTCTTGCGCCTTTAACGGCTTTGGGAATAACTTTATACCATGCACCTGCAGTTTTAGCGGGCGAAACCATTCGTTACTCTTTCGCTTGGATCCCGTCAATAGGGCTCGACCTATCTCTGCGGTTAGACGGCCTCAGTTTATTGTTTATGTTTATGATTTTAGGCATAGGCTTGCTCGTTATCCTCTACACGCGTTACTACCTCAGTGCCAACGACTCAATGGCTAAGTTATATAGTTATTTAATGCTGTTTATGACCGCAATGCTTGGCATTGTTATGTCTAACAATGTTATTCAGCTGTGGTTGTTTTGGGAATTAACGAGCATCAGCTCATTTTTATTAATTAGTTTTTGGTGGCATAAGTCTGAAGCGCGAAAGGGTGCTCGTATGGCTCTTGCTGTAACAGGCGCGGGCGGCTTAGCGTTACTTGCAGGCTTAATGCTATTAGGTGATATTGTTGGTAGTTATGACCTAGATGTTATCCTAGCGAGTAAAGCGATAATTCAATCTCACGATTTATACGAAGTAGCATTAGTATTGGTGCTATTGGGTGCGTTTACTAAATCGGCACAATTTCCATTTCATTTTTGGCTTCCTCATGCAATGGCAGCGCCTACGCCAGTGAGCGCGTATTTACATTCTGCAACCATGGTAAAAGCCGGTATATTTTTATTAGCACGTTTTCATCCTGCCTTAGCTGGCACCGATACGTGGTTCTTACTTGTTGGGTTAACAGGTTTAGCTACGTTGTTGTTTGGTGCTTATATAGCGTTATTCAAACACGATTTAAAAGGATTGTTAGCCTACTCAACAATAAGCCATTTGGGTTTAATAACGCTATTACTCGGGCTTGATACTGAGCTTGCGACTGTTGCTGCTATATTTCATATAATTAACCATGCAACGTTTAAAGCGTCGTTATTTATGGCCGTTGGTATTATCGATCATGAAACAGGCACGCGCGATATGCGTAAATTAAATGGTATGTGGCGATACTTACCATACACTGCAACGCTTGCAATGGTCGCGGCGGCTGCAATGGCAGGGGTTCCATTACTTAATGGGTTTTTATCTAAAGAAATGTTTTTTGCAGAAACGCTGCATCAGCAAGTGCTTGGTTCTATGTCGTGGTTAATTCCAGTACTGGCAACCGTTGCAGGCGCATTAGCTGTTGCGTACTCCGCACGCTTTATTCATGACGTGTTCTTTAATGGTGAGCCAATCGATTTACCTCGCACGCCGCACGAACCGCCACGTTATATGCGAGTACCAATAGAAATATTAGTTGTGATTTGTTTGCTAGTGGGTATGTTCCCACACTTTACAATTGATGGCATTTTATCTGCGGCGTCTTTAGCTGTACTTGGAAAAGAAATGCCAGTTTACGAATTGGCTATTTGGCACGGGTTTAACTTGCCTCTATTAATGAGTGCAATGGCGATTGCTGGCGGTTTATTTATTTATATTAATCGTAAATATCTATTTCAGTTTCAAGCGTCATTACCACCTTTAAACGCTAAAAAAACCTTTGAACGTGTAATTTTAAGTGTTGTTGCCTGGTGTCAGTCAAAGGTAAGCAGTATCGAAAATGGATCGCTGCAGCGCTACCTAGTAATTATGTTAGCGGTAGTCTTACTGTGTGCTGGTTGGCCATTATTTGAAATGCAACAACTTGCCGGCAGCATGCCACTTACCCCTGTTGATGTGCACAATGCAATTGGGGCAGGCTTATTGATTATTGGTGCTCTTGCTACCGTTATTTGGCATCGCTCTCGAATGGTATCGTTGTTAATGCTCTCAATCGTAGGGTTAATGGTATCGGTTGTGTTCACACGTTTTTCTGCTCCAGATTTAGCGCTTACACAGTTAACTGTTGAGGTTGTTACTATTATTTTACTAATGCTGGCATTGTTTTTCTTGCCCCAGCATACGCCAAAAGAATCAAGTTCATTACGCGTACTTCGAGATTTAGGAATTGCCTCTACTTTAGGTGTAGTTATAGCGAGTATCTGTTATGCATTACTTACACGTCCATTAGATTCAATCTCAGACTTCTTTATTGCTAACGCTAAAATTGGTGGCGGTGGTACTAATGTAGTTAACGTTATTTTAGTCGACTTTAGGGGCTTTGATACGCTTGGTGAAATTACCGTATTAGGCATTGCCGCATTAGGTATATTTAAAGTACTTTCTCGAATCCCATTATTTATGCCAGCAAGTGACAGCGAAGGGCGCCCATGGGCACGAGAGCGCCACCCAATCTTACTGGCGAGTATTTCACAAAGTTTATTACCGCTTGCGTTATTGGTTTCTGCATATATTTTCTTACGCGGACATAACTTACCTGGCGGTGGCTTTATTGCAGGACTGGTAACGTCAATCGCGTTTATTTTGCAATACATGGCGCATGGTACAGCATGGATAAACGGACGTTTTGATGTTAATTATCGTAAAATCATAGCTTCAGGCATTGGTATTTCACTGTTCACTGGTGTGGGTAGCTGGTTCTTTGATAAGCCATTTTTAACAACTTGGTTTGACTACTTTGATATTCCGTTTGTCGGTAAAACAGAGCTTGCCAGCGCGATTGCATTTGACCTAGGTGTTTACTTAACGGTTGTAGGCGCTACGCTAATGATTTTGGCAAGCTTAGGTAATATGACGGCAGATACCCAGAAAAAAGAGGTAAATATTTAATGGAATTATTGTACGCATCTTGCGTTGGAGTATTGGTCAGTTGCGGTGTGTTTTTACTGCTAAGAGCTCGTACGTTCCCTGTAGTACTTGGGCTTACTATGATTTCATATGCTGTTAACTTATTTTTGTTTTCAGCAGGTCGCCTTACTATTAATAAAGCGGTAGTGCTTGGTACTGGTACAGAATATGCCGACCCATTACCTCAAGCTTTAGTGCTTACAGCTATTGTTATTGGTTTTGCGATGACCGCATTCGTGGTTATTTTGGCAATACGTGGACGCGCCGATTTAGGTAGCGACCATGTTGATGGTTATGTGCCTAACACCTCGGCAGATAATAAGGAGCAAAAATGATCCAACATTTAGCTTCGCTCCCTATTTTATTACCTATGCTGACGGCTGTAATTTTATTGCTACCGCCATGTGGTAAAAGCGTTAAAATTCGCCGCTTAGTTTCAATTGTAATGGCAATAGCTACTTTTGCCATTAGTGTGCTTTTACTTGTACATATTAATAATACGGGTATTAACGTTTACGCTATTGGTAATTGGTCTGCACCATTTGGAATAGTCTTAGTAGCCGATATGTTGTCTACCTTATTGGTTACGTTAACTTCATTTTTAGGTTTG
The DNA here is from genome assembly GCF_014163785.1 of Pseudoalteromonas sp. SR43-7. NCBI lineage: Bacteria > Pseudomonadati > Pseudomonadota > Gammaproteobacteria > Alteromonadales > Pseudoalteromonadaceae > Pseudoalteromonas > Pseudoalteromonas sp. SR43-7. Next base: position 98,981 of record NZ_JACJDY010000004.1, read on the forward strand.
GGCGCTATTTTATATGGTAGTGCTGGCGATGATGAAAAAGGCAGCTTTTATCACCCACTTGTTCACTTTCTGATATTAGGTGTAAATGGCGCGTTTTTAACTGGCGATTTATTTAATCTATTTGTATTTTTTGAAGTGCTACTGATTGCATCTTATGCATTGTTAATGCACGCAGGTGATAAACAAAATACTCGTGCGGCATTGCAATATGTAATATTGAATTTAGTTGGCTCAAGCGTATTTTTAATCGGTTTGGGTATTTTGTACGGTGTGCTTGGTACGCTTAATATTGCAGATATGACGCAAAAGGTATCACTACTTACAGGTGATGATGTCTATCTAGCAAAAGCAGGCGGCTTACTACTATTAATAGTATTTGCTTTAAAAGGCGCACTATTACCTCTGCATTTATGGCTTCCAAATACTTACGCAAGTGCTAAACCTGTGGTTGCTGCATTGTTTGCGATTATGACTAAAGTAGGCGTTTACGCTATGCTTCGTGTTTATACGGTGATATTTGGCGAACAAGCAGGAGCGCTTGAACACATGGCGCAGCCTTGGCTTTGGGGCTTAGCAATTGCGACCATTATAGTAGGTGCAATTGGTGTGATGGCAGCACAAGACTTACGTAAACTCACCTCTAACTTAGTATTAGTATCGGTAGGTACGCTGGTTGCGCTAATAGCATTGCAAAATGTAAATGCCACTGCTGCACTTTTATATTATTTAGTGCATTCAACACTTGTTAGTGCCGCACTATTTTTACTAGCAGACTTAGTTTCAATCCAGCGCGGTAAAGTTGGCGATAGACTAGTAGCAGGTCGCTCTGTAAAACAGCCATTTTTATTAGGTGTGTGCTTTATTATTGCGTCTTTGACGGTAGTTGGTATGCCACCACTATCAGGCTTTGTAGGTAAAATTTGGATACTTAAAGCGACATTAAACAGTGAGCAAGCTTTACTATTTTGGCCAGTATATTTAGTAACAAGTTTTGCGTTGTTAGTAGCGCTTTCGCGCGCTGGCACAACTTTGTTCTGGGAGCATAGAAGCAAAAGTAGCGAAAATGCCGATTGTGCAAGTGCACACCCGTTGCAGGTAACTGTAATCATAGCTTTACTTGCATGTTCGCCATTGCTCGTTATTTTGGGCGGACCAATAAGTGAATATATGCTAAATGCTGCTACTCAGTTACATGATCTAAGCGGCGGTATTAATGCTGTACTTAAAGGAGGCATGTGATGAGATTACAAGCCCGTTTTCGTTGGTTACCAACGCCATTTCGTAGCTTATTTTTGTTTATGGTTTGGTTATTGTTAAACAATAGCGTATCGGTAGGGCACTTAGTATTAGCGACTATTTTTGCGATACTTATCCCTATATTAAGTTTTTCGTTTCGAGACCCTCAGCCACTGATTTTAAAGCCAGGCTTGGCGCTTAAGCAGTTACTTATAGTGCTATACGATATTGTTGTTGCAAATTTACAAGTGGCTTTACTTATACTTGGACCATCAAAAAAATTGCGTCCGGCCTTTATAAAAGTTCCTATAGATTTAACACACGACATGCCAATTACTATATTGGCTAGTTGTGTATCGCTTACACCTGGTACTGTGAGTGCAGAGGTTTATCCAATTGCTGAGTCGTTACCTGAAGGTGAAGAGCCAACGCAACGCTACTTATTAATACATGTGCTTGACCTTAAAGATGAAGAAGCACTTATCAAACAAATAAAACAACGCTACGAAGCTCCACTAAAGGAGATATTTCAATGTTAGACACCATATTACTCATTGTTTTTTCGATGATTGGCTTATCATTATTGCTTAATTTATGGCGATTAATCATCGGTCCGTCAGTGCCTGACCGTGTTTTAGCGCTCGACACTATGTACATTAACGTCATCGCACTGATTATTTTATACAGCATTAGTATGGATACAGGGCTTTATTTTGAAGCTGCACTGCTTATTGCCATGCTCGGCTTTATAAGCACGGTTGCAGTGTGTAAGTATTTACTACGTGGCGATATAATTGAATAAGGTGAAAACATGATCAGCGAATGGGTTGTATCAATATTATTGTTATTTGGTGGTACGTTTATTTTAATTGGCTCAATAGGTTTAATTAAACTACCTGACTTTTTTATGCGTTTACATGGACCAACTAAAGCAACCACGTTAGGCATGGCGAGTATGTTAATTGCGGCTATGGTTTATTTTGCAAGTTCAGAGCATGGCCTAAGTGTTAAAGAAATACTCATCACTATATTTTTACTAATTACAGCACCGATTAGTGGTTACATGCTAATAAAGTCAGCTATTCATCATAAGCTAAAAGCCAAAGAAGGCACTAAAGGCCTAGATAATGTAGAAGACGACTAACGCAAAAATTAATTTATAAAAGGCCGAATAAATTCATTTTATTCGGCCTTTTTAATGAGTGCTTGTACCATTTACAATACAAATTATTCATGTGACTATAAATCCATTATTTATATGAAAGGATATTATTATGGGTAAGGTACTACTTTTATCGTTGCTAATTTTTTCTAGTAGTTTATATGCTGAACAAAATACTAAGCAGCAAAAAATAGATGAACTCATTAAAGTAATGAATTTAGATTCAATGGTTGACTCTATGTACGGCCAGGTTGAAGGTATGATGAAAGGCATGTCAGACCAAATGGGTGTTAAGCCTTCTGATCAAGCAATTTTTGATAAGTACTACGGCGACATGACGACGGTATTAAAAACTGAGATGAGTTGGGCTAAAATGCAGCCAATGATGGTCAATGTATACGACAAGCATTTTAGTGAGCAAGAAATTGCCGATATGTTAGCATTTTATAAAACAGATACAGGGCAAAAAATACTCGAAAAAATGCCTGTTGTAATGCAAGAGTCTATGCAAATGTCACAAAGCTTAATGAAAGATGCTATGCCTAAAATACAAACTTTAGCGCAGCAACTAAGCGACGAATTAGAGCAAAGCCGTAGCGAATCAAACTAGGGCAGCGCATGTTTGGTATTTATGCTGCGTTATCGCCTGTTTATGGGGGATAACCACACTACATAGGCTCTGGCTTGCCTAAAGACCAAACAGTCTGCATAAATTAAATCACCAATGATCAACACGCCCTTAGATTAATACGCGCCTTACTTAGGCGCTTCTGTGCTAAATTACGCCCCCTTCAGATAATACACGGCCAATATCAGCTTAAGTTAATTATGTTTGTGTCACTATACCAATGAGCAACAATACTCAATAAATTTAAGGGATTAAATTCGGCGCTAACTGCGTAAAACATTTTTATTTACAACTGCATGGATGCAGGGGCAATTAATAATAACAACTAAATAACGAAACCTTTGCTCTGTTATCAACACTATTTTATTGTCTCAAATAAAGCACTTAATTAAGCCAATTAGTATTATTTTATTAGTTTTAAAATAGTCATTGACCTATGTGTTACACCTAGGTTTATTATGAAGCTACTGAAACACGACGGGGCTAAATTATGTATGTTAAACAACTCGCCAAGTTAATGGGCGTGACTGCCGATACTGTTCGTCATTACACACGTGTTGGGTTACTTAATCCAATACGCAGTGAAGAAAATGGCTATCAAGAGTATACAAAGCAAGACCAGCAACGTTTAAAGTTTATTATTAGCTCTCGTCAACTTGGTTTTTCACTCAAAGATATTCAACACATTATAGGCGAGTCAGAGCAGGGGAATTGTCCTTGTCCGTTAACGCGTAAACTCATTACTAAACGCCTAGAAGAAACCGAAGCACTATTTCAAGAAACATTAAAATTACGAAACAGAATGCATGCAGCTCTGGCGCAATGGGATACATCAGCCGATGGTGCAAATGCCAGTGACGTATGTAGTTTAATAGAATCTTTTGTTGATCCAATAAACGATTCTGCAAATAAGGAGCAGCGTAATGACGACTAATACAAAAGACACCGCGCAAAACTTTATTATTGAGGGTGCTAATTGCGGCAGTTGTGTGGCTAAAATTGAAAAAGCTCTTAATAGCGTGCAAGGCGCGCAAAACGTGGAAATGAACTTTGCTGAGCGTACTGTCCGTGTAGAAGGTAAAGCCCGCGAAAGCACGCTTATTAAAGCAGTCGAAAACATTGGTTATTCAGCTAAGCCAATGAGTAACGAGTCTGATCAAGATGCACTTGATGAAAAAGCAAAGTCGGATGAGGCACATTATAAAAAGCTAATGCGTAATATGATATTAGCGTTAGGGGTCGGTGCGCCGTTAATGATATACGGGCTTATTTTTGACATGAGTGTGACCACCGACACACAACGAATAGCATGGTTTTTAGTGGGTATAGTCACGCTTGTGGTTATGGCTATATCAGGTAAACAATTTTACAACGGTGCATGGCAGGCATTCAAAAACCATGCTGCCAATATGGATACATTAATAGCGCTTGGTACAGGTACTGCGTGGCTGTATTCAATGTTTGTGGTAATAGCACCAAACTTATTACCACAAGTTGCAAGACACGTATATTTTGAAGCATCATCGATGATCATCGGTTTAATTAGTTTAGGGCTCGCTTTTGAAGTAAAAGCACGTGGGCGCACCTCACAAGCAATTAAACGCTTAATTGGCCTGCAACCAAAAACTGCACGCGTAATTCGCGATGGTCAAGAGCAAGACATCGACATTAGTGATGTTGTAAAAAATGATGAAGTACGCGTACGCCCGGGTGAAAAAATCCCTGTGGATGGCGATGTTATTGAAGGCAGCAGTACGGTTGATGAGTCAATGCTTACTGGTGAGCCAATGGCTGTAAGCAAAAAAACGGGCGACAAAGTCGTTGCCGGAAGTATTAATAAAAGTGGCACTTTATTATTTAAAGCCACGCACATTGGTAGCGAAACCACACTTGCCAATATTATCAATATGGTAAAGCGTGCACAAAACTCAAAGCCATCAATAGGGCGCTTAGCTGATGTTATATCAGGAATATTTGTACCAACGGTCATGATTATTGCAGTACTTGCGGGCCTTGCATGGTTAAACTTTGGACCTGAGCCATCAATTGCTTATGCCGTTGTTGCGGTTACCACTGTACTTATTATTGCTTGTCCTTGTGCGTTAGGACTCGCAACCCCTATGTCAGTTATGGTGGGTATTGGTAAAGCTGCAGAGTCAGGAATATTAATTCGAAATGGTGAGTCGCTGCAAACAACATCTAAAATCACCACCATGATTTTAGATAAAACAGGCACTATTACTCAAGGCACACCGCAAGTTACCGATGTAGTTACCTTTAATAACAGTGATGAAAATACAGTAATGCAACTTGTTGCAAGCCTTGAAAGTAGCTCAGAGCATCCACTGGCCCAAGCAATTACGGCACACGCTAAAAAGCAGGGCTTAGCTTTAAGTAAAGTAGCCGACTTTAACGCAATTACAGGTAAAGGTGTCACTGGCAGTGTTGACGGGCAAACATTGTTGTTTGGCAATAAAGCGCTAATGGGTAAATACAACGTGGCCGTTGATGATGCAACCGAGCAAGCTCAAACACTTGCCAGTGATGCTAAAACACCCATGTATTTTGCAAGTAATAATAAGCTCCACGCTATTATTGCAGTAGCCGATCCAATTAAAGAGGATTCAGTTGAAGCTATTAAACGCCTGCAAGATAAAGGTATCCACCTAGTTATGCTAACAGGTGACAACAAAGCCACTGCACAAGCCGTTGCTAAGCAAGTCGGTATTGATGACTTTATTGCAGAAGTAATGCCCGATGACAAAGTAAACGAAGTAACAAAGCGCCAAGCAAATGGTGAAATAGTGGGTATGACAGGGGATGGTATTAACGATGCCCCCGCACTTGCACAAGCCGACGTAGGATTTGCAATTGGTACAGGTACCGATGTTGCAATAGAAAGTGCAGACATTACCTTAATGCGTGGTTCGTTACATGGCCTTGCTGATGCAATTGCAGTGAGTAATGCAACTATTTCAAATATTAAACAAAACCTATTTGGTGCCTTTATTTATAACGTGGCGGGTATTCCGATTGCAGCCGGCGTGTTGTATCCATTTTTTGGCATACTACTTAACCCTGTTGTTGCAGGTGCAGCTATGGCACTTTCATCGCTTACAGTGGTAAGTAACGCTAATCGCTTACGTTTTTTCAAACCAAATAAATCGTAATTTCAGCTAAGGAGTACATTATGTTGATGATTAATATAGGTGGTGCACTGTTAATAGCCGCAATTATTTATTGGTTTTGGCTATACAAACCAGAGCAAACACAAAGTGATGACAACAAAGTAACGATAGTCGTTGATAACGGTGTTTATAAGCCAGGACATATTATAGTGGCAGCCAACAAAGAGGTTGTACTTACCTTTGATAGAAAAGACAGCGCGCCGTGCGCCGAAACAGTGGTATTTCCACAGCTTGATATAAGTAAAACGCTAACAATGGGTGATGGCAATACGGTTAAACTACCTGCGCTTGAAGCCGGTGAGTATGACTTTCATTGCCAAATGCAAATGTACAAAGGTAAGCTAGTTGCTCAGTAACCTGAACTAAGTAGGTGTTGGGGTCGTATAATTGCCTTATATAAGCTGTATAAATAGATGAGTAGGAGTCGTTATACTAAATGAATAAACTAAACCCTAAAAAATTATTGAATAGTAAATGGACCGCAACACCTGCTATAAATAAAGAAAAACACTTCATTATTGTTGAGGTGGAATTTGATGAAGACGGTAATGTAATTGAATGTATTACCGAGGCTGTTATGTCAAAAAATCAATATCCAATTAGTTGGCGAGATTTAAAAGATAACCAAAAGTGGCTGCAAGGGTGGAAGTAGTTTAAATCTATATAATTTACCTCACTCCAATAGCTGGCACACGATGTAGGTTTGATTAACTCAAGCGAACCTATGTTTTACAGCGCATTAAACTATGAGTTGAATGCTACAACTTAGCTTTAGCATTGAAACCTTCCTAAATAAATTCGCCATTTGGCAACAAAACAGTTAATTTCAAAATATCTTTCCAAAATTTTTATAATAAATTTCAAAAACAATGTAACTTACTGATTATAAGTAAATTAATTATTTAATAGCCGCAAATAAATCCGATGTAATTTCCATGTTCATATTCAGTTTATTTTGAAGGCTAACCTAAACGCCCCCTTATTGGCTTTTTAGCAAAAGTGTGTCTTTTTAATTAAACTTAACCAATTGATTTTTATGGGTTTATTTTTTTTAGTTAAATGACTGTTGCTAAATAGCAACAATAACACCTCCCCAAATTAAGCTTTTCTCGCTTTGTATCATTTAACTTATTGTTTTTAAATAATAAATAAAAAGTGGCACCGAAGTTGTAATACCTAGAGTGTATTAAGCAAAACGTGATGAAAGCCAAAGGCCTTAATCGCAACAACCCAATGAAGGAATACTATTATGAAAACATTTCAATCAACATTAGTACTAATGGCGCTAGCTTCTTCATCAGCGGCTTTTGCAGCAACAGATTTTGATACGCTAGACGTAGATGGTAATGGCGCAATCAGCCAAGCCGAAGCTTCAGTAGATGCTGAGCTTTTAAGCAAATTTGAAGAACTCGATACAAACCAAGATGGTGAGCTATCTGAAGATGAGTTTTCTAAGGCCTAAAATTAAAGCCTTAAGCAGTTAATGCTCTGTGATGTTATCTAAATTCTGAGTTGCCAAAGACAACCTAAGTAGGCAAGGGAGCCTACTAAAAAGAATAACCAGGAAGTGACTAGAGAGCACTATAGAGCAAATTTATTTAGGACACCGCATACTTTTGAAGGATTAAATTATGAAAAAGATACAATCAACATTTGTACTTATGGCTATTGTTTCTTCGTCAGTAGTATTTGCAAACACAGACTTTGAAACACTCGACGCAGACGACAACGCTTCAATTAGCCAAGCTGAAGAATCGGCGCAAGTGATAAAGCAATTTGACGAGCTGAATGTTCAAAGTAGCGGTGGTCCGACAGAAAATGATTTTTTTGAATATTAATTTATAAACACTTTACTCCTAAAGGATCTTTGAAAAGGACTTCTTACCTCTAATCAGGTCACCCCTAATCAGGCCCAAAGCCTAAGGAAACGATTATGAAAACTTTACATAAAACTCTAGCTCTTGTAGCCCTAGCTTCTTCTTCAGCGGCGTTTGCTGCGGTAGATTTTGATTCTTTTGATACAGATGGCGACGGCGTAATTAGTAAAACAGAAGCCCAAGTTAACTCGCAACTAGTACAGCTTTTTGATCAATTAGATGCAGATGGAAATGGCGAATTATCTAAAGAAGAGTTTTCGAAGGTTCAGTAACAGGCTCTATATTTAAGTTAGTCGTAAAGCCTTACCAGTCATACTCACAAAGCAGCTAAGTAATTAATACTTAGCTGCTTTTTTGTGCATTTAACTTAATATATTACTGTTTAGTCACCAAAATAGTGCAAAAGTTGAGTTTGAATAGTATCAAGTTACTGATTTTTAAGTTATTTTATTGTTGGTTTTAAACTTGCAAATCTATTTATAACTTAGGTTAATGAGTATTTAAAATGGCGCGAATGAGTTATATCAGTAGTGTTGAGCGCTACCACGAATATGAGCATGTAATACACAGTTTACTTGAATCTATTTTAATGAGTATTGAGGATGGGTTAACTAAAGAGCGTGATACCCGCTACCTGATTAAGCAGTACCCATTTTTAGAATTACAATATTGTTTAAATGCAGAAGGTTTGCAGCAGGGTAATAATGTCTGCTTTAAACGGGCATATAGCAAAAAACTAGGTGAAAGTGGTAATCAACAAGATTTAAGCGAGCGACCCTATTTTTTGAACGCTAAAACAAGTGATAGAGTGTGCTTTACTGATCCCTACATTTCTATAGCGACTAACCATTTATGTATATCGGCGATTAAAGAACTAAAAAAACCAATTAATAATCAACATTACTTGGTCGTCGATGTGAGCTTAACGCAGCTTATTGAGTTTGTAATGGGTGATACTGCGCGCGCTAATATGTCGCCTTACTTCAAAGCGGGTTACGGTATTATTGTGGCGTGCTTATTTTGTTTAGTATTATTTCTACTAAATATCGTTTTTAGTGATATATACGCGCTATTAACCCATGTAGATACCTCATCAGATCCACTTGAACCCTTTAGTATCATTATTTACATCACCCTAGCATTAGCAGTATTCGATTTAGGTAAAACAATACTCGAAGAAGAAATCCTTATGCATAAGGATATTTTTAGGCACTCATCTACGCGGCGCACTATTACACGGTTTATATCTACCGTGTTAATTGCTATATCAATTGAGGCGCTGTTAACTATGTTTAAAGCGGCGTTGGGGCAATCGGAGTATTTAATGCCTGCAATAGCGATGATGCTTGCAGTAGTGGGGCTTTTAATTGCACTGGCTATTTATGTTTATTTAGGTGCAAAGGCCGAAACGCTATTAATGCGCGCTCGTTTAAAACAAAAATCCTCCAAGTAGGAGGATTTTTATATTACATAACTATTTAATAGCTATTTATTGCTTATCTTGCGCGCGTTTGGCTTTAAAGTCAGACTCGCTCGTCCACTTTGGCCAATCGCCATTATTTGCAAGCTGTGTGGCTATATCAACAATAAGATCTATATCTTGCTTAACACCACCTAACGACCAATCAGCTGAGTAGTCGTCTGCTTCTTTATGGTATTTATGCGCAATGTACTCAGGGTCGGTATCACCCAGACTCATAAATAATAAACTAGGCACGCCTTGCTTAGAAAGCGAGAAATGATCAGATCTAAAAAATAAGCCATTTTGCGGGCGAGGGTCCATTTTAACAACACGGCCTTGTGATTTTGCAGCCTTTGCTAAATAGTTTTCCATTGTCGATAAATCTTTACCGTATTGTAAAATGTAGTCAGTGCCATCAAGCACGTTCATGCCATCAATATTTAATAGACCGACCATTTGTTTTGTAGGTACAACCGCACCCGATGCAAATTCTTCAGAGCCAATTAACCCCGTTTCTTCTGCTGTAAAGTTAGCAAAAATAATTGAGCGTTTAAATGGTTTTTGCTTGTTCATTTTGCTCATTATACGTGCTATTTCAAGCGTTGCTGCAGTGCCTGAAGCGTTATCTACCGCGCCGTTATAAATCTTAGGGCCGGTATCAGTTTGTTTAGTACCAAAGTGGTCCCAGTGAGCGCTGACAACAACGTATTCGTCAGGTGATTCGCTACCTGTAATTTGTGCAACTACGTTATGCGATTTTGCATGTGATACTTCGTTTTTAAAGGCAAGGTTTGCTTTTAAGTTAAGTGGCGTCGCTTTAAAGTCATCATTTAATGCTGCTTGTTTTAAATCTTGGTAGTTAAGCTTTGCGGCGTTAAACATTTTCTCAGTCGCATCAAGTGTTAGCCAGCCCATAACCGGTAATTTAGACGCGTTTAAATTGTTATCCATTAACGTGTATTTAGTGCCGGTGTTTGAACTTTCAACTACGCCCCAAGGATATGCCGCAGGTGCTGTTTCATGAACAATAAATACAGCCTTTGCACCTTGGCGAGCGGCTTCTTCATATTTATAAGTCCAACGACCATAGTAGGTCATTGCATTACCAGTAAAAAGGGCGTCGTTTTGAGTAGCAAAGCCTGGATCGTTAACTAGCACAACCACAGTTTTACCAGTTACATCAATATTTTTATAGTCATTCCAGTTATATTCTGGTGCATTAATACCATAGCCAACAAATACAATGTCAGAATTGCGTACATCAATTAATGGCTGAAGTTGCTCGGTACGTGCGGTAAAGTCTTTACCTGATTCAAAGCTTAAATCACCTACCTTTAACTGCATATCCTGATTAGCTGTCACCATTGCCATTTTTACAGGCTGTAAGTATTTACCTTTATAAGCACCGGTTAAACCCAGCGCTTTATATTGCTCGCTTAAGTAGCCTACGGTTTTTACTTCACCATGAGTAAGTGGGCCTCGGCCTTCAAAGTCATCAGAGGCTAGCGTTTTAATATGCTGTTTAATATTGCTAAGGCTTACACCTGCTGTATTTTCTAATGGAGTTTGTTCGCTTGCAGGCTCTGAGCAGCCAAAGAGTGCAACTAGCAAGCTTAGGCTAGCGCTTTTTAAAAGAGTAGATGCCATAGTCTTCATATTGTTATTTAATTAGGCTTTCAATATAAAGGAAGCACCGCAGCGATGTCGAATTTTTATAGAGAACTTTTCATTCAATTGCAGATTGATTTTATAAGGCGTATAAATAACGAACAATCTAAAGGAGCACATAATGGGCCAATGTAAAAAAGTGGGTATTTATAGCTAGTGGCATTGCATTTTTTTCTGCTGCAATATTAGCTGAGCAGGAGACATTTTTTGTGCTGTCTGCTTCTTTTATAATACTGGGCACTATAAGTATAAAAAAAGCGATTGAATAACCGCTTAGTTTTTTTAGCTAAATATAAAGCTTAAATACAATACTTGGCACTAAAAGCAAAAAACCAGCATTAGCTGGTTTTTTTGCATAGGTTGCAGTTAGCTTTATGCGTCTGCAAGTTTTACGCGGATCTTACTTTTATCAACAGTAGATTGGTTAAGTGCAGTAATTGCGCTTTTACTTTCTATGTCGTTTGGCATTTCTACAAAGGCAAAACCTTTAGATTGGCCAGTTTCTTTATCAAGTACCAAGTTACAGGTAGTCACTTTACCGTGCTCTGCAAATAAAGTACGAAGCTCATGCTCAGTGGTAGCACGAGACAAGTTACGAACTAATAGTTTCATAATGAACCTAAATAATTATGTCAGTATTAATTATCTCAAGTAACTCAGGTTTAACCTAATTTTATTTTAAAACAAATATAAATAAACACTCTATAGAAATAATTTTTTGTATCACTATGAAAATAATAGATTTTATAATTAAATTTAAAATACCAGTAAATTGGTAATGTTAATTGGTAATTGAATTGTGGTTATTTGTACAATAAATTGGTAAATTCATATTTAATTAACTTACTATTAACCGCAGAACTACTCATGTCTAAATATACCCTTAAACCCTGTAATACAGTTACAGCTATACTTCTATCTTGTTTAGTTACTGGTTGTGGCAGCTCAGGCTCTGATCCTACGGTGCAAAATAATGAAGCGATTTCTTCACAAACTCCTGCAACAATTGGTGGTAACACTCTAGGTGAAGTTATTAGCGATAGTTATGATGCAATAACAGGCTCGTTAACTATTACGGATCAACAATCAGGTGAAGCTGCTTTTGTAGCACAAGAAAATAGCGCTACAAGCTATGGTTTTTTTAGCTTAAATGCTGGTGGAGATTGGTCATACACACTTGACGATTTAAACGCTTCAATAACATCTTTAAGTGAAAGTGAAACACTACAAGATACAATAACAGTAAACTCTGTAGATGGTACCAGCGCACAAATTATCATAACAATTGTAGGTGCACCAATAGCTCAAGCTGATGGCTTTGAGAAAATATCACACGTTTTATTGCGATCAGATGGCGTTAATTCGGGGCTTGGCGCATACACGCTTATTGAAAATACCTTCGGCGAAGGGTCAATTGAATCTCCAGACTTATATGGTGGCAATCATGAAAGTGTTGTCCATATTATTGAAGATACCGATACGATAATTGGTAACCATTTTGTCTTTTTAGCTCACCGAGATGATGACCAAGATAAAGACAAAGGCGTAAGTGATAGACAACGTAACGAAATAAAAACCTACGATAAATCACCACAAGAAACACTGGCGTTTGAGGGTGAGACATTTCAATATAGCTGGAAATTTAAAGTAAGCAGCGAGCTTGAGCTTACGAGTAAGTTTAGCCATTTTTTTCAAATAAAAGCCCGTAACGAAAGTAACGACAACACCAATGGTAATGACGAGCAGCCTATTATTACGCTCTCGGGTGCGCAAAAAAATAGTACAGGTAACCAGCTGCAAGTGCGATATAGTGCAGGCTTTGACGAAAACGGTATCAGCACAGGGCTTGATAAAAACCTCATTGAAACCGACTGGTCACTCATTACAGATGAATGGGTCGAGGTATTTGTACAAGCTACATTTAGTGAAAATGGCAAGTTTGATATGACGTTAACGCGCTTAAGCGATAATGCAGAGATATTTAATATAAGCGAGCAAAACATAGATATGTGGCGCGGCTTTAGTGATGCTGATTTTGCTCGTCCTAAGTGGGGAATATACCGCTCAATTGTTGAAACCGACAGCCTTCGCGCTGATGAAGAACGTGTTAGGTTTGCTGATTTTTCTATTACAAAAGGTAAGATAGCGCAGTAGCTATTTTATCAATTAGCATGAAAAAGCCGTTAATGATTATGCATCATTAACGGCTTTTTTAATTTTTTGAGAAAGTGATTACTTCACTTCTTTACCCGCTGCTTGTTGATCAGCATGGTAGCTTGAACGTACAAACGGGCCAGAAGCCGCGTGAGTAAAGCCAATTTCGTCTGCATACGCTTTTAAGCCGTCAAACTCTACTGGTGGCACGTAGCGCTTAACCGGTAAGTGATGCTTAGAAGGTTGTAGGTATTGGCCTACAGTTAGCATGTCAACGTTGTGAGCACGTAAATCGCGAAGCACTTCTTCAATTTCGCTAATTTCCTCACCTAAACCAACCATTAAGCCTGATTTAGTTTTTACTTCTGGGTGAGCTTCTTTAAAGCGACGAAGTAATTCTAAAGACCATTTATAGTCAGCACCTGGACGAGCTAGCTTGTACAAACGTGGCGCAGTTTCAAGATTGTGGTTAAACACATCTGGTGGCGTCTCGATTAGTATCTCTAGTGCGCGGTCCATTCGGCCACGAAAATCAGGTACTAAAATTTCGATAGTAATAGTTGGATTATGTTTACGAATCTCGCGAATACAATCGGCAAAATGCTGTGCACCACCATCACGTAAATCATCACGGTCAACTGAAGTGATTACAACGTAGCTTAGCTTCATATCTTTAATAGTAAGTGCTAGCTTTTCAGGTTCAGTGGCATCAGGTTTTAATGGGCGACCATGAGCAACATCACAAAATGGGCAACGACGAGTACAAATAGCACCTAAAATCATAAAGGTAGCTGTACCGTGGTTAAAACATTCAGATAGGTTTGGGCACGAAGCTTCTTCACATACCGAGTGTAAACCATGCTTACGTAGCGCTTTTTTAATACCGTCAATACGATCGGTTGATTTAGGTAAGCGAATTTTTAACCATTCTGGCTTACGCAACATTTCAGTTTTTTCTGTAGGTAAAACTTTTACTGGGATCAACGCCATTTTTTCTGCGTCGCGTAGTTTTACACCTGGTTCCATTTTGACTGGTTTATTCATTCGTTTTCAAACCCTTCAGTATGCTTAACCTGTGTTGCATTAAGCTTCTTGATCATGTGTTTCACCAATCCTTCACCCGCACTTTCTAGGTTTTGAGGACCATCTAATTCTTTAGTTTGCACCATATTCATGCCCGCATAACCACATGGGTTAATGCGTAAAAATGGACTTAGGTCCATGTTAACATTTAATGCTAAGCCATGAAACGAGCAACCACGACGAACCCTTAAACCAAGGGATGCAATTTTACTGTCATTAACGTATACACCTGGTGCATCAGCTTTAGCATAAGCTTCAATACCATACTCGGCGAGTGATTCAATAATGCACTCTTCAAGCCAAGTAACCAGTTCACGTACACCAATCTTTAAACGACGTAGATTAAATAATACATACATCATTTGCTGGCCAGGGCCGTGGTAAGTTACTTGCCCGCCACGGTCAACTTTAATCACCTCAATGTCGCCAGGAGCTAGTAAGTGTTCGTCCTTACCAGCCTGACCTTGGGTGAATACACTCTCGTGCTCTACAAGCCAAATTTCATCTGGCGTATTTTCATCACGGGTGTCGGTAAAGTCCTGCATTTTTTGCCAAATTGGCATATAACGCTGACGACCCAGTTGGCGTACGATCAAAGTGTTTTCGTTCACAACAAATCTCAACTATGGATTAAAGCATGTGGCGTACGTCATCAATATTGCTGATCACGTTGTAAATTTCTTCAATGTGTTTGCCACTAGTAACTGTTGCTACAAGGCTTACTGACTCGTAATTACCTTTGCTGCTTGGTTTTACTTTAGGGGCGTAATCGCCAGGTGCTATTGGTTGTAACTTAGCTAAAATTTGATCAGTTAAGTTTACGTTAGCTAAACCCATTATTCTGAATGTAAATGGGCAAGGGTACTCTAGGTACTCATCAAATTTAGTATCTTTAACAGGTTGAACCACGACGGTGACTCCTCATACAAAAGTGTGGACTCTATGCAAGCTTGAAGCTTAATACAGATAGGCAATTAGCAGTCTTGCTTATATGGGGCGCATTCTAACATTTTTCAAGCAAAAAAAAACGCCTCACAGTGGAGACGTTTAAATTAGTTACCTAGTTAATAGGGGAGATATAAATTACTGCATGATCTGTAAGCGTAAGTAATCATAAATTTTGCTAAAGAAGCTGCCTTCTTCCACTTCTTCAAGTGTAACTAGTGGGTATTGAGCAATATCTTCGCCCTCTAGTTGTAAGAATAACGTACCTACTTTAGTACCTTTAGCAAGTGGTGCTTCAAGCGTATTATCTAGCTCAAAGTTAGCTTTAAGGTTTTTATGCTGACCACGTGGGATAGTAATTGGTGTATCTTCTAAAATACCTAAAGATACGTTCTCTTTGTTACCCATCCAAATACGTTGTTCTGCAAAGCTATCGCCTGCTTTGTACGGAGTAATTGTTTCATAAAAACGGAAACCATAGTTAAGTAGCTTTTTACTTTCTACTTTACGAGCTCGTTCGCTTGAGGTACCCATAACAACAGCAATTAAACGCATATCGTTTTTAGTTGCTGAGGTAACTAGGCTGTAACCAGCTTCTGATGTATGCCCTGTTTTAATGCCGTCAACATCTAAGCTTTCATCCCATAATAATGAGTTACGGTTATATTGCTTAATGCCGTTGTAAGTAAACGATTTTTGCTTATAAAGTGCATATTCATCTGGCACATCACGAATAAGAGCAGCACCAAGTGTCGCCATATCGCGTGGAGTTGTGAAGTGCTCGTCAGTATCAAGGCCGTGGCTGTTGATAAAGTGACTGTTGCTCATACCTAATTTAGCAGCATGGGCATTCATTAAATCAGCAAATGCACTTTCGCTTCCAGCAATATGCTCAGCCATTGCTACACATGCATCATTACCTGATTGAATAATAATACCGTGGTTAAGCTCATCAACACTAATTTGTTTACCTACTTCAATAAACATCTTTGAAGATTCTGGAAAGTTTTTAGCCCATGCTTTTTCGCTTACCGTTACCATATCGGTAGTGGCAATATTACCTGCTTTAATTTCAGTACCAATTACATAACTGGTCATCATTTTAGTTAAACTTGCAGGTGCTAGCTGTGTATCGGCTTCACCTTCAGCAATAACTTTACCTGTTGTAAAGTCGACTAAAAAATAACCTTTCGCATTAACTTGAGGTGGTGCCGGAATAATTTGGGCGCTGGCTGAGAATACGGCGGCTGTACAAACTAGGCCGCATACACCTTTGAGGATTTTATGTTTAATAGATTTCATCATACTCATTAATGGTTAAAGTTAAAGATTCGCGTTACGCCATTTTATACCCAAACTACCCCGAGATGCGAGCATCTTGGGCTGGTTTGGGTATTAGTCTTACTGAGTGTAAAGCAAGAACGCGTTTTGAAATTGATTTTGTTTTAATTTTTTTAATACTTCGTCTGCATGAGGGGTGTCTTTTATTGGCCCTAAATGCAATCTGTAAATATCGTCTTTTTGAACGATATTTGTTGGTAATTTGTATTGCTCTCGCAATGTACTGGCAAGTGCTTCAATGTTAGCAAGTGTACTACCTGCAGCTACCTGAATATAGGTTTGACGCGCAGTTGCGCCGGCAAGCGTAACGGCCTCTAGCTTAACCTTTGCTGTACCATGGGTGTAGTAGCCAAGCTTATAAGCGGCTGCGTACGAAAGATCAATTATTCTATCGTCATGAAACGGGCCACGGTCGTTCACGCGTACTATTACCGACTTACCATTTGCTGTATTGGTTACTCTAACAAAGCTAGGTAGGGGGAGCGTTTTATGCGCTGCGGTCATCGCAAACATATCATACGTTTCACCATTTGAGGTGTGATAACCATGAAATTTACGACCATACCAAGAGGCAATGCCTTCCTCACTATAACCCGTCTCATCAAGCATGGGCGAATAGCTTTTACCAAGCACTGTGTATGGGCGGCTAGCGCTAGCGCTTTTAGTGGTTTCAGTAACTATAGCGTCTTGCATCTCAAGTGTAGTTGGGGCTCTTAATGGCGCTGCATCATGACGCATACTATAACGGCTACTAGAACCGCTACTACAAGCACTTAAAAGCAAAATTAATAACGTGGTAAATATAAGCTGATTTGTGTGTCGCATTATTTTAAAAGCATCCTTTTATCTGTCGCGATTGACATAATAATGCCAAATCCTGCCATTAACGTCACCATCGATGTACCACCATAACTAATCAGTGGTAAAGGTACGCCTACAACAGGTAATAAACCCGATACCATGCCTATGTTTACGAATACATATACAAAAAAGGTGAGGGTGAGTGCGCCTGCGAGCAATTTACCAAATGCATCTTGTGCATTAACAGCAATGTATAAACCACGACCAATAATAAATAAGTACAGGCTAAGTAAAACACATACGCCGAATAAGCCAAATTCTTCGCTTAAAACCGAAAATATAAAGTCGGTGTGGCGCTCTGGCAAAAACTCTAATTGCGATTGTGTACCAAGCAACCAGCCTTTACCTTCTATGCCGCCTGATCCAATAGCAATTTTCGATTGAATAATATGATAACCCGAACCAAGCGGATCGCTCTCAGGATCTAAAAAGGTGAGTACACGTTGTTTTTGATAATCGTGCATACCGTAGTGCCAAAATGGCCATGCAGCAAGCGCTACAATCGAGCTTAAAAAGCCTATTAAACGCCAACTCAACCCAGACAAAAATAATACAAATATACCTGAGCTTGCAATAAGTATAGCGGTACCTAAGTCGGGTTGTTCTTTAATTAATAATGTAGGGAGCATTACAATCATAAAACCAATAATTAAATGTAGCGGGCGAGGTGGTAAGTGGTTTCTACCTATATACCAAGCTACCATCATCGGGACAGCCAACTTCATTAATTCTGCAGGTTGAAATCGTGTCACCCCTAAATTGAGCCAACGCTGCGCGCCTTTTGAGCTTACACCAAATAAAAGTACACCGACTAGCATTAATAACCCAACACAATAAAGTGGGATCACTAACCGCTTTAACGTGGCAGGCGAAAACTGGGCTAAAACAATCATAGCAACAACCGCACCGCCCATGCGGGTCATGTGCCTAATCATCATAGAAGACTCTTGCCCGCTTGCGCTGTAAACAACCATTATGCTGCCAGCCATCATTATAAGTAGTGCAATAAGCAGCGGTAGGTCTAGGTGCATACGCATCCAAATAGAGCGTTTATCGTGCAAAGCGGTCATGGTGTCTCGTTCCTTGCAAGATTAACAGGATTGGCTGCAAAGTAGTAATCCATAAGTTGGCGAGCTATTTGAATGCCGCCGTGGTTGTTTTCTAACACAACAGAAACCACAATTTTAGGATCGCTATAAGGTGCAAAGCCTACATAAATTGTATTATCGCGTTGGCGCTCTTTAAGAGATTCTGCATCGTAGCGTTCACCTTGGGCAATACTAACTACTTGCGCGGTACCGGTTTTACCAGCCGAGTCGTAGTTAGTCCCTTTAAATGCTTTGTGGGCTGTGCCTGATATTTTTTGTACTGTATTATGCATTGCATCTAACGATACCTGCCAATGGCGCGGATCTTTTAAAATAACAGGGGGTTTTTCTTCGTTGTTAATTTGCGTTATGTCGTTATCTTTTTTTATCACTTGCACCAAATGAGGGGGATGATTAATACCACGATTAACTAATATGTTAGTTGCATTTGCAATTTGAATAGGTGTGGCAGTCCAGTAACCTTGGCCAATGCCTACCGAAATAGTATCACCGCGCCACCAAGACTCTTTAAAGCGTCCTTCTTTCCATTCTTTTGAAGGTAGAATAGCAGTAGTTTCTTCGTGAATATCAATACCTGACAAATCACCGTAGCCAAAACGGGCCATAAAATCGCTTATTTTAGTAATGCCTAATCGATAAGCCGCATCGTAAAAATAGGTATCACACGACTCTTCAATCGCTTTATATACATCTACATGACCATGGCCCCAACGTTTCCAATCTCGCCATTTATGTTCAACATTTGGAATTTGAAAAAAGCCAGGATCCCACATTGATGTTGACTCATTTACTATATTTTCTTCAAGCGCTAATACTGCCATTAAAGGCTTTACAGTAGAGGCCGGCGCATAACGACCTTGCGTAGTACGGTTTATTAATGGCCGGTCTTGGTTAAGCAGCGCTTTATAATTTTTGCTGCTAATGCCGTGTACAAATAAGTTTGGATCGTAACTTGGGTTTGAATAAAGTGCCAGCACGCCGCCATCTTTGGCGTCCATAACTACAACAGCGCCGCGCATATCTTTAAGCGCGTGTTGTGCTATTTGTTGCAAGCCAACGTCTAAAGTCAGTACTAAGTCGCTACCTGGTTGCGGTTGGGTCATGCTCAGGGTGCGTATTACACGGCCACGGTTATTAACTTCTACCCGTTGTGAGCCTACTTTACCGTGCAGTGTTTCTTCGTAATATTTCTCTATGCCGAGTTTGCCAATATCATGTGTGGCGCGGTAATTGGTTGCACGGTCTTCTTGCTCTAATTGGTTTAGCTCTTTTCTATTAAGCTTGGCAACATAACCGAGCGCATGCGTTAGTGTGTCGCCAAATGGGTAGTAGCGTGCAAGGCGTGCCTCAATGCTAAAACCAGGGAATTTATGTTGATTAACCGAAAATTTCGCCACTTCTGTTTCGTCTAAGCGGGCTTTTAATACTTGTGATTTAAAACGGCGGGTGTGTTTTATATCTTTTAAAAAGTCTTGTTTGTCTTGCTCTGTAATCGCAATTATTTTACTTATTTGATCAAGCGATTCGTCAAGGTCGTCTACCTCTTCGGGGATGACTTCAAGGTTGTAAACCGGTTTGTTTTCAGCAAGTAGCACACCGTTACGGTCGTAAATTAAACCACGGTTGGGTGCAATAGGAATAACTTTAATGCGATTATCGTTGGAGCGGGTTTGGTAGTCTTGGTGATCTTCGACTTGAATAGTATAAAGATTAGAAAGCAATACTGCGACTAATCCTAATACAAAAACAAAACCCACGAATGCTCGCCTAGCAAATAAGTTTGCTTCTGCGGAGTGGTCACGAATAGTGGGTCTATGTTTTAGCATGGCAAGGGGTTACTCGCGATGATAAGGATGGTTGTTATTTAAGCTCCAGCCTCGGTAAAGGCTCTCTGCAACAATTATACGCACCAAAGGGTGCGGCAATGTTAAATTAGATAACGACCATTTTTGCTCAGACGCTGCAATACAATCTGGAGCAAGTCCTTCAGGTCCGCCAATAAGTAAACTTACATCGCGGCCATCGAGTTGCCATTTTTCCATATTTTTAGCAAGTTGGTGAGTATCCAGTGCTTTCCCTGTTACCTCTAACGTTACAATACGATTGCCTTTTGGAATAGCCGCTAATGTTTTTTCACCTTCAATGTGTAAAATACGCTTTATATCTGCATTTTTACCACGTTTACCGGCTGGAATTTCGATTAACTCTAGCGCCATATCTTTAGGGAAACGGCGCTGATATTCTGCAAATCCCGTTTCTACCCATGCTGGCATTTTAGTACCAACAGCAATCATTTGTATTTTCACGTATTACTTCCAAGCATTGTCTAAAATGAGTGAGCGTTTAGCCCCACAGTTTTTCTAGATCGTAATAGCTACGTGCTTCGTTTTGCATCACGTGTACAACCACATCACCTAAATCAACCAGTGCCCATTCGCCGTCGCCTTCACCTTCATAACCTAGTGGCTCTGAATCTGCATGACGCGCTTCTTTTGCTAAGTGATCGGCAATTGACTGTACGTGGCGTTTAGAAGTACCAGAACAAATTACCATGTAATCTGTAATATCTGATGTTTCAGTTACGTCAATATGAACGATGTCACGCGCTTTCATATCGTCAATTTTGTCCATGGCAAAGGCGAGTAGTTGTTTTGAATCCAAGGTTTTGTCTCAATTTAAAAATTTAATGGCGCGCATTTTAACACGCTAGGAGTTTTTAAGCATCAATTTGATAGAGCTGATGCACTTCTATGTAATGACTCACTGCATCGGGCAATAGTTCATTCTTTTTATTACTTTTTTTTAGCTGCTTGCGAATAGTACTTGAGGCCGCATCGAGCATTTCACCAGGTAAAAAATAAAGTTTACCTGCAAGTGAGTGTTTAAGTGCCGCGACTTCGCTGGCATTTGCGCGTTGCATATAGCTTTTGAGTTCACCTTTTACAGTGCAATGTTGAGCAGGGCGCTGGTACACCACAATATGGCAAAGCTGTGTTATTGCCTTCCACTCAAACCACTTATCTAGGTTGTTAAATGAGTCCATTCCAATTAAAAATAAAATAGGCGTAGTGGGGTGCTCTTTACGAAGTTCTTGCAAACTAAGTAGCGAATACGATGGACCAGCTCGGTTAAGCTCTCTTAAATCGAGTTCAAAATGAGGATAAGGTGCAATAGCTGCGTTGAGCATATTAATTCGGTGCTGCGTACTAATACCCGGAGCTGCTTTATGTGCAGGTAATGCACAGGGCATAAAATAAAGCGTATCCAAATTAAACGCATTAACGCA
The DNA here is from genome assembly GCF_014163785.1 of Pseudoalteromonas sp. SR43-7. Taxonomy (NCBI): domain Bacteria; kingdom Pseudomonadati; phylum Pseudomonadota; class Gammaproteobacteria; order Alteromonadales; family Pseudoalteromonadaceae; genus Pseudoalteromonas; species Pseudoalteromonas sp. SR43-7. The sequence continues at coordinate 120,981 of NZ_JACJDY010000004.1, forward strand.
TTGCTGCGCCATATTTAGATGGCCTAAATGGACGGGGTCGAAAGTGCCACCAAAAATTGCGATCATTTAACACCCATTAGTTATTTATTAATTAACCGCGTGGCACGGCATAGGAATGTTGAGCGGCTGGCAAAATTTAATGCAAATATGAGCAAGCGCTTGGTAAGGTGCAATTAAATTACCTTGCTTGTAACTGGCATCAAACAACGCAACATCACTGTTTATTTGTTCTAGTGTGTGCATATTTAAACGGTTAATTGCGTTTTGAACTGGACCTTGTTGGTTTTTCCAAATTGCTTTTTGTTTAAATAAATTTGTTATAGGTTCGCCATTTAATAAACCAAGTTGCACACTTATAAGTGTATTAAGCTCTTTGGTTATAGCCCACAAAATACTCACCACTTCGGTGTTATCGCTGGCAAGTTTGTTTAGTACTTTTATAGCTTGTTTAGCGTGGCCATTTAATAGTGCATCGCTTAAATCAAAAATATCAAACTTGGCTTGATTTAACAGCCCTTGCATAACGAGTTGCTGAGTAATTAATGCATTGCCGTGTAGTAGCGAAAGCTTTTCAAGTTCCTGAAAACAGGCTAATAAGTTGCCTTCAGTGGCATTTATTAAGCTTACCTTGGCGTCGCTTTGCATATTAAGTGATAAACGTTGGCATTGCTCATCAAGCCATCGTTTTACATGAGAGCCCGTAAGTGGGTAGCAAGGTACGAACACGCCTAGTTTATCAAGGGCTTTAAACCATGCGCCACGTTGTACTTCTTGACTGGCTTTAGCGCCTTTAACAATTAAAATAGTATCGGGATTAACCAGTTCAACTACTTTTTTAAAGGTATTGCTGCCAATAACGCCTGGCTTTTGTTGGTTTAAATCAAGCTCAATAATAGTGCGGGCGCTAAACAGCGACATGCTCTGATACTGGGCTATGATCTCTTGCCAATCGAATCCTTGCATTAAAGTAAATTTAATTACTTCATCAAAACCTTGTTGCTTAGCACAGTCGCGAATTTGTTGTACGCATTGCGCTTCTTGAAAAGGCTCTTCACCAAATACTAAATAAAAGGGCTTTAGCCCTTTATTTAATTCATTCGGTAGTTGATTAGCGTAGCAGCGCATTATAGTTGCGACAGCTCTCTAACAATACGACGACTGGCTTGCTCACGAATCTCGCTAATGAGTAGCTCAAGCTCTTTTGCTTTTGCTAATGCATGATCCGGATCGTCTTGGTAATTACGATAAAGCTCAAAACGTTTTTCTATCGCTTTTTCGCCTGGGAGTTTAACTACATACGACACGCCATAAGCAAGTTCGTATTCAGCAACCTGACCATTTTGAAACAGCGAAAGTGTTTGGCGTTCAATACTTTCTTTGCGTAAATACAATTGGGCTTTATCTTTAGCTGACGATACTAGCTCTACGTTACTCGCTTTAAGCTCTTTTTTAAGCTCAGTAAATAAAGTCGATTTTTCATCATCGCCTACAAGTGTTAGCTGTTTTAAGTTATCAGGCAAGCTAGAGGCTTTTTTTAAATGAAAGCCACAGCTTGATAACAAAAAACAGACTAGCACTAAGGCTAGTCCATTTTTAATGGCGTTAAATGCAGCCATATTAGTTAGCTACCACGTTAAGTAGTTTACCTGGTACGTAAATGATTTTACGAATAGTTGCGCCATCCGTAAATTTAGTTACGTTAGATTCTGCAAACGCAAGGGCTTCTACTTGCTCTTGAGTGGCATCAGCTGCCACTGTTAACTTAGCGCGAAGCTTGCCGTTTACTTGGACAATAATTAACTTTTCGTCTTCAACAAGTGCCGACTCATCAACTTTTGGCCATGCTGCATCTAAAATCTCGCCTTCTTTACCAAGCTCTTTCCAAAGCTCATGTGATAAATGCGGAGTAATAGGTGCAAGCATAATAACTAATGCTTCAAGTGCTTCGTTAGCAATCGCTACATCTTGTTTGTCGCTCAGTGGTGCTTTTAATAACTTATTAGAAAGCTCCATAATGGCTGCAATAGCGGTGTTAAAGGTTTGACGACGTTCAACATCATCAGTCACTTTAGCAATTGCTTTGTGTAAGTCACGACGTAGTACTTTTTGCGGGTTAGTGAGCGCTGATTTATCAAGTACTTGGTAACCTACTGTTTTAACATCTACTGCGTATTTCCATACACGTTTTAAGAAGCGATGTGCGCCTTCAACACCTGAGTCTGACCATTCAAGCGTTTGCTCTGGTGGTGCTGTAAACATCATAAATAAACGCACTGTATCTGCACCGTATTGGGCAATTACTTGTTGTGGGTCTATACCGTTGTTTTTAGACTTCGACATTTTACTCATGCCAGATGAGAATACCGGCTCACCATCTTCTTTATGCCATGCTTTAGTTACGCGGCCTTTGTCATCGGTTTCGGTATTTACATCGCTTGGCGAAATCCATACATCGCCGCCTTTTTCATCTTTACGATAAAATGTTTCAGCAAGCACCATACCTTGACAAAGTAAGCGGTCGAACGGCTCGTCTGAATTTACTAAACCAAAGTCACGTAATAATTTATGGAAAAATCGCGAGTACAATAAGTGTAAAATAGCGTGCTCAATACCACCAATGTATTGGTTTACTGGTAACCAATAGTTAGCAGCCGCTGGATCTAGCATGCCTTCGTCGTAGCGTGGGCTACAGTAGCGTGCGTAGTACCAAGATGATTCCATAAAGGTGTCAAACGTGTCAGTTTCGTGAAACGCAGGTGCGCCATTTACTGTTGTTTTAGCCCATTCTGGGTCTGCTTTAAGAGGTGACGTTACACCGTTCATTACCACATCTTCTGGTAAGCGAACTGGTAGCATATCTTCTGTTGCTGCAAGTTCTTTGCCTTCTTCGTCGCTAAGCATTGGGATTGGAGAACCCCAATAACGCTGACGGCTCACACCCCAGTCACGTAGACGGAAGTTTACTTTACGCTCCCCAACACCGAGTGCTTCAAGCTTGTCGGCAATAGCTTTAAACGCAGCGTCAAAATCAAGACCGTCAAATTCACCTGAATTTACAAGTACACCTTTGTCGGTAAATGCTTCTTGCTCAAGGTTTACTTCAAGATCTGAGCCTTCAACCGGTGCAATTACTTGTTTAATATCTAGGCCGTAAGCCGTTGCAAATTCAAAATCGCGTTGGTCGTGTGCAGGTACCGCCATAACAGCGCCTGAGCCGTAATGCATTAATACAAAGTTAGCGACCCAAATTGGTACTTGCTCGCCCGTTAATGGGTGAGTTGCGTAAAAGCCTGTTGCTATGCCTTTTTTCTCCATTGTTGCCATGTCTGCTTCGGCAACTTTGGTGTTTTTGCATTCTTCAACAAACATTGCAACAGCATCGCTATTTTTAGCGGCTTCTTGTGCAATAGGGTGACCACCAGCAACAGCAACATACGTAACACCCATAAAGGTGTCTGGACGAGTTGTGTATACGCTAAAAGTTTCGTCGTTATCGGTGCGTTTAAATTCAATATCACACCCTTCAGAGCGGCCAATCCAGTTGCGCTGCATTGTTTTAACTTGCTCTGGCCAGTCTTCTAACTTGTCTAAATCGTCAAGTAGTTCTTGTGCGTAGTCGGTAATTTTAATAAACCACTGTGGAATTTCTTTTTGCTCAACCACAGCGCCTGAACGCCAACCGCGACCATCAATAACTTGCTCGTTAGCGAGTACTGTTTGATCCACTGGATCCCAGTTAACCGTAGACATTTTTTTATACACTAAGCCTTTTTCGTAAAGCTTAGTGAAAAACCACTGCTCCCACTTATAGTATTCTGGATGACACGTCGCAATTTCGCGATCCCAGTCATAACCAAAACCTAATTGCTTAAGCTGTGTACGCATGTAATCAATATTTTCGTATGTCCACTTAGCTGGCGCTGTTTTGTTTTTAATAGCAGCGTTTTCTGCAGGTAAACCAAACGCATCCCAACCCATAGGTTGCATTACGTTTTTGCCTTGCAGGCGCTGGAAACGAGAAACAACATCACCAATGGTGTAGTTACGTACATGACCCATATGCAGTCGACCACTCGGATAAGGGAACATAGAAAGGCAATAATACTTCTCTTTGCTCTCATCTTCAGTGACTTTAAATACCTGGTTTTCTTCCCAGTAGCTTTGTACTTTTGACTCTATATCTTGCGGGTTATATTGCTCTTGCATCTATGGTTCCAGACTTCTTGCAAACTAATAAAAAATTGCCATTAGGATACCCCAAATAAAGTGCTATTCACAGCGTCAAAAACGCGGTTTTGATAAATTCTAACCTTCAGTTCAGGTTAACCTATACTTATCTAAGTTATAGGGTGATTTAACAGCAATTTTGAAGGAGTAAAAAATGGCAGATTATAAAACATGGCTTGGCGATTTAACCAAATGGCTAAAAGATGTAAAAGATCATGAAGTAAAAGGCGCAGTTACTCGATTTGTTGAATCTGAGCAGGCACTTAAAGATTTAGGGCAAGAAAGATACGCTTTATATAAAAGTTATTTACAGCGCGATATAGAACATGTCCAAGAAAACGAATCGCACTATAATTCGCTTGCATGGCAAGAGCTTAAAGAATCATTATGGTTTGAGCTTTCGCATATAGAAGATAAAACCCAGCTTGAGTGGCAATCTCTTAGTCAAGATTTTAAGCACAATGGTGTGTATCACGCAGGCGAATGGATAGCCATGGGCACATTAGTATGTAAGAATTGCACTCATAGTTACGATGTTTATCACGCGACACAAATTACACCGTGTATTGAATGTGATGGAATCTATTTTAGTCGTAAGGCGCTGCACCCTTAAATATAAGTATTAAGTGGCTGCGGGCCACTTAATACGCCCAAAGGCCAGCGAATATGTTGGTAAAAAAAGAAGTTAGAATGACGAAAAAATTGCTGCCACTATCTGTTTCAAAGCTCGCACCGAGTATTTCTACTAATCACGTACATACGTGTATGAGCAATCCATACCCCGAGCAACTAACATTTATAGGCCAACAACGCGCCCAAAGTGCCTTAGATTTCTCTTTAGGAATGGAACTGCCTGGTTACAACGTTTATGTAATGGGCGAGGCTGCCCATGGGCGCTTTACGCTTGTTAAAGATAAACTTAAGCAACATGCAAAAGACCGCCCAACCCCAAACGAATGGTTATACGTAAATAATTACGATGACCACAGAGAGCCTATTGCGCTGTTTATGCACGCAGGGCAAAGCAAGCAACTTAGTGACGACATAGATTCATTTTTAGATGAAGTACTCGACACATTTCCTGCTGCATTTGATAACCCAGGATATCAACGCAAAAAAAAATCAATCGACCGTGAATTTAACGATGCCTACGACAGCGCTATTACCGCAGTAGAAATTGCGGCATTTGAGCAAAGTGTTGCATTAGTCGAAGAAAAAAATTCAGTTGGGTTTGCACCGCTTGTAGATGGTAAACAATTAAGCGATAGCGAATTTGGCGAACTTGAAGAAACGTTACGCGAAGAGTTTTTTGAAAAAATTGAAAAGCTAGAAGATGCATTAATAGAAGCGTTAATTGAGCTGCCACGCTGGAAGCGCGAATCAAAAGAAAAACAGCGTAATCTTAAAAAATCGACTGCAGAGCAAGCCACTAAACCACTTTTAAAAGACTTAGAGCATAAGTACGCGACACACATTGGTGTACTGCGTTATTTAAAAGATATACGCGTTGAAATTATAGACGCGGTACTTGAATGGCTCGATGATGAAGACGAAAGCGAAGAAAGCAAAGAAGACTTTGATCGTAAAGGCATGCTTACCGACTTTTTTGCACCTAATATTTTAGTTGAGTTTAAAGAAGACGATGCAGCACCCGTGGTTTACGAGCCCAATCCAACATTTGGTAATATATTTGGTAAAATTGAGTATTCCACATCGCAAGGGTCTTTAATTACCAGTTATCGTTCTATTCAGCCGGGCGCATTGCATCGTGCTAATGGCGGTTATTTAATTATGGATGCTGAAAAAGTAATGGCTAACCCTCAAGTGTGGGATGGTTTAAAACTTTCGCTTAAAACGCATCAAATTAAAAACGACTTACCGTATCAAGATAGCTCAGTAGGCAGTAGTTTTACACTTCGCCCGCAACTTATACCGCTTGATGTAAAAATTATTCTATTAGGCTCGCGCGAACTGTATTACACCATAGGTGAATACGATGAAGAGTTTGCAGAGTTATTTAGAGTATTAGCTGACTTTGATTACTACTTACCAAGTAGCGATAAATTACAGTACCAATTTATAACTAAAGTTACCGAGTACTGCGAGCAAACATTAAAGTGTACTGCCACGCAAGCCGCTATGGTGCGCTTACTTAAGTTTAGTTACCGCCAAGCAGAGCATCACAATAAGCTTTCTGCGCGCTTTGCTGATGTACTTGAATTAGTTGCAGAGGCAAGTTATTACGCAAAACAAGATAAATTAACTGTTATAGATGCGCATCATATTGATGAAGCCATTGAAGGTAAGCAATACCGTACCGGCCAAATTAGTGAAAACATGCTAAGCGATATAAAAGAAGGTCATACACTTATTGCAACCGACGGCCAAGCCATTGGTAAAGTAAATGGCTTAACCGTATTACACATTGGCGATACCTCATTTGGTACCCCTGCGCGTATTACAGCAACGGTTTATGCTGGCGCCGATGGTGTAATAGATGTTGAACGTGAAGCCGAGCTGGGTAAAGCAATTCACTCAAAAGGTGTAATGCTACTTACCGGTTATTTAGGTAATAAATACGCACAGCACTTTAGCTTAACGCTTAGCGCTAATATCGCTATTGAGCAAAGCTACGGTTATATAGATGGCGATAGTGCATCTCTGGCTGAGTTGTGTGCGCTTATTTCGTCTATTACAAGCCTACCTATTAGCCAATCAATTGCGCTTACGGGCTCTATTAACCAACATGGTGATGTACAGGCTATTGGTGGCGTAAACGAAAAAATAGAAGGCTTCTTTAAACTGTGTAAAATGCGTGGCTTAACAGGTTCGCAAGGCGTTATCATTCCTAAATCAAACCAAGTTAACTTAGTGCTTGATGACGAAATACTTAATGCGGTTGAAGCGGGTAAATTTAATATTTACGCAGTTGAAACCGTAGACCAAGCGCTTAACCTGTTAATGGATATAGAAGCTGGCGATATTATTGATGACCAGTATCCAGAAAACTCAGTAAACGGAATTGCGCTTGCTCGCCTTAAAGAAATTGCCGACATAGTTAATGGCGATAACGATGACGAAAAAGACGAAGAACTAGATAACGAAAAAGGTTAATAATGATCAATATAATTTTGGCGGTGGTTATCGCCATTTTTTGTTTTTTAATATTTCAAAATAGTAAAAAAGCAAAACAACAAGCAGGCATAAATGCACAAATAGGGGCAGATTACTTAGCCGCTAACGCAAAAGTAGAAGGTGTAGTAGAAACAGCTTCTGGCTTGCAGTACAAAATAGTACACAAAGGTGAGAGTGAAAACACACCAAGCCCAACAAGTATGGTTAACGTGCATTACCACGGCACACTAATCGACGGCACGGTGTTTGACAGCTCAGTAGAGCGTAAAACACCGATTAGCTTTGGCTTGCACCAAGTGATTAAAGGCTGGACTGAGGGCTTACAACTGATGAGCCCAGGCGATAAATACATTTTTTATGTACCGCACCAATTAGCGTACGGTGAAAAACGTGTAGGAAGTATTCCTCCTGCTTCAGTACTTATTTTTGAAGTAGAGCTACTGGCAATTGAGTCTTAGGGATTAAATAACAAGGAAGTAAATTATGAATAAAGATGAATTACTTAAAATAGCCAAAGGTGATATTAACTTTACCTTTCAATCTATTATTTATGCATTAGCGCTATGCTTACTAGTTGCAGCTGTTTTTTTACTAAAGATGAGCGTTAACCTACAAATGGGTTTAATAGTTTGTATTATTGGTGTGTTTGGAATGACTATTTATAATAATTTAAATACTCGCCTAAATGCGGCGCTTGCACTTATTGCGCTCTCACAAGATAACCAAAACACTAAGTAAGCAACGAGTTAGTTTGATAAATTGGTACAAGCCCTGCTTTAATAAAGTGGGTTTTTTGCTTTTAGCTAACATTAAAATTTACTCAAGAATTTTAATGCGAGGTCGATACCTATAATAGTTACAAAGCTATTTTAGGGATAAAATAATGAAGATTTTAGCGGCTCCCATTGCATACCAAGTACACAGCTCAAATACTCAACCTTTAGCGCAATCAGATAAACTACCGGTTGAAAAAGCGAGTGAAGAAAAGAGCGAGGAAGAAAATGAGGAAGAGCCAAAATATGTGTTATCAAAATTTCTAGATACCAAAGCACAAGAATACAGTGAAGATAACGCAACGTTTAGCAATCAGTATAAAAACCTAGAAAAAGTATACAAGCACTTCACTGGGCGAGTTATTGCGCTGCAAGAACAAATTAACAAACTTAAACAAAGCCCTGTACAACGTAGTTTAACTATAAATACTTCTGCAAGTGAGCTAAATAAAAGTGATGCGAGTTTAACTCTAGATGCAGAGCACTTAGGCTCTAAAAAATATAAAAATACGCAACAGCAAGAACAAATAGATTTGTTAGAGCTGCAATTAGGGGAGTTAAAGTCAGAGCAAGCAGCAATAAAACAACAAATGGTTGAGCTGGTTATTAGTGAAATGAAGAGGCGGGGCGACGACTATACTATTTAGCGCCACCAACATGCTGGTGGGCTAGCTTTTAAACTCAATTTTACCCACTTCAAGTTTAAATTTACCTTCTTGCTTACCTGCAATCATAAAGCCTAGCTGTTTTATATCATCAAAATCAATAATCGGTTGTTGCTCAAGCACGCGACCGCGATACGTTAAAGTAAAATCACTCGGAGCAAAGTTTATATCTACCCATTCATTTTTTACAGTTTTAAATGAGTGAGTGTACGCTGCGCCATCAAGGTAATTAGTTGTTCTGAGCCTAAGCTGATAGGTTTGTCCATCACCTTTAACACGCAGCGCTACAGTTTTAGTATTTTGACCTTGTGTGTCAATTTCAGTACGCATTGATGCAAAACCGCCGTTATTATCAAGCGAAACATTGCCTATAAAAAGCAAACTTTCTTGAGTTTGTGTTACTTGGCTATTAGATACACCGCCCATTACGGAATCGTTAACTACATACCAGCGCTGGTTTGCATTCGCTTGTGCACTTACTACTAATAAATTAAATACAAAAAGTGATGATAGTTGTTTGGTGATCATGGCTGACTCCTAAGTACTTTAAGCCTACCAATACGGATAAAGATATTATTTGTTCACTTATTTAAAGCTAATTATTTTTATGGCTCCATTTTTTCATGATTTTTTCAAACATAATTTCTTTATCAGTTTTATCTTCAGGACAGGGGTTACCGCTACCTTGAGGCATGCCATTACTACCAAATACGGTCGAGGTATCAATTAAATAGCATTTACCGTTAAATTTTTCTAATCGCCGTGTGCCAGTTGTATTTTGGCTAATAACTTCTGAATTATCAGATTTTACTGGCGTTTTAATAGTGGGCTTATTGTTTATCTCTTTATTTTCAGAGTTTTTATCTTCACCAAAGGAGACCATTTTTTTATGAGTCATATTATTTACAGGAGAGCCAAATAGAGGCGCGTATGGATTTAGCTTTTTAAATGTATGAGAAGCTTTTGTTGTTGGCTCTGAAGGCGCGACTACCAGGGGTTCAACAGGGTCTTTTTTAAGCTCTGTTTGTGTCTTTGGTAACGTGATGGTTTTGGCTTGCGTTTTTTTAGTTACCCTTACTTTGGCTTTTGTAGAATCTTTTTTTATAGGTGTAGTGTTAGAGGTCGCTGAATTTGGTGCATCAGTTTTAGTGTTCACAGTTTTTATATCAGGCGCATTGGTTGTTGTAACAACTGAGCTTGGCTTAGGTAGGCTTGCTAAATTAACCGTAACATAGGCCTGTATTATTGCGTTTTTTCCCTGCTTTGGCGCCGCAACTTTAATAGATTGCGAAAACAAAAAGTACAACACAATAGCGTGTATACACAACGAGATAACCCACGGCCATGCATTCCCTTTATTCACACCAAACCCTCAATTTAATAGTGCTGTTAAGAGTCAATTAAATACATTTAGTTCACCTAAAGTTAATGTGTTTTACTTTGTGGCTTTATTGCAGATACAACAAAACTATTTTGCAGTTTTTGTTGTTTTTGCATGTGCTTGGTTACGTTATTATGAGCGCAATCAAACTTAGGAGGCATTATGACATTACTTTTTGAACCAATAGAACTTGCAGGTAAAACATTAAAAAACCGTATTGTTATGCCCCCAATGACTCGCTCGCGTTCAACGCAGCCTGGCGATATAGCCAACGACTTAATGGCAACATATTACGCACAGCGCGCAAGTGCCGGACTAATTGTAAGCGAAGGAACACAAATTAGTGAGCTTGGTAAAGGTTACGCTTGGACTCCGGGTATTTATTCAAATGAGCAAGTTGCAGGCTGGAGTAAAGTAACAAGCGCAGTACATAGCGCTGGTGGAGTGATGTTTGCTCAGCTTTGGCATGTTGGCCGTGTAACTCATAGTGACAACACCGGTGGCGTGCAGCCTATTTCAGCCTCGGCCATTGCTGCAAAAGACGTAAAAGTATTTGTAGATACAAACGGCGCACCGGGGTTTGTAGACACCCAACTCCCACGCGAAATGAGCAAACAAGATATTACGCATGTCATAGGCGAATTTCGCCAAGCAGCTAAAAATGCAGTTAATGCAGGGTTTGATGGCATAGAGCTTCATGCTGCAAATGGTTACCTCATTAATCAATTTTTAGACTCAGAGTCAAATGCTCGCACCGATGAATATGGCGGCAGTGTGCAAAACCGAATACGCTTTTTAATTGAAGTGGTAAATGCTGTTAGCGACGAAATTGGTAGCAGTAAAGTAGGCGTAAGACTTGCCCCGTTAACAACTCTTAATGGCACAGTAGACGAAAACCCTGAAGAAACTTACTTAGCGGTTTCTGAGGCATTAAATAAAGCCGGTGTAGGTTACATGCATATAGCCGAAGCCGATTGGGATGACGCACCTTTAATGAGTGTTGAATTTAAAAAATCGATTCGCAAAGCCTACAGCGGTGTATTAATTTACGCAGGCAAGTACACAAAAGAGCGCGCAGACAACGCACTTAGCGAAGGCTGGGCTGACATGATTGGCTTTGGTCGCCCATTTGTATCAAACCCAGACTTACCAGCACGCTTAAAGCAAGGCAAGCCTCTTAACAGCCACAACCCCGACACTTTGTTTGGTGGTGCAGAGCAAGGCTATACCGATTATCCAACGGTATAATTGCTAGTAAGTAATAAACATCGAGTAAAAACATGAAGGGCTGCATTTTATGCAGCCCTTTTTTGTGCACTGATTCTAATAGCTTTACCTTGAGCAAAAAATAAAAAACGCGTAAGTTAACCGGGTTACCTATTTTAATAACAAGAAAATAAATGAAAGCCAAAGAAATAGAACAATTAGAATTATCAAATTCTGAAACCCGAGAAGTTATTACACCCTACGCTTTTAAAATTGACAGCGCTTTACTGGGCTTGCCTTTAGCTACACCTATTCAGCGTGCACTAGCGATTATTATTGATGTTGCACTGATATTTTTAGCGGCCAAGCTTAGCGCTGCTCTAATAGCATTTGTCGCGGCTATGGCTTTTTATAAAGGTACGGCACAGCAATACCTTCCAAAAATGTCGAATGTGTGGCGAAGAATCTTAAAAATAACGGCAGCAAGTATTTTATTTGTAAGCGAACTTACTGTGCTTTCAATTGGCATTGATTACCTAGAAGACGATAACGCTGATCAAGGTTTAGCTGTTCAGGGCGTAAAAATACAAGATGAAATTCAGCTTACCGCCACAGAAAAACAACAGGTAAATACTTATTTAGCGCAAACAGCCGATGACAGCTGTGAGCAATCTTGCCAACAAAACGCGCTTGATAATTTAATCGGGCAAGTACCTAAATTAGCAGAAATGGACGACCTACAAAACCCACAACTTGCTACCGTACTTTTACAACTTTTAGTACTCAGTGAAAATAACGAAATAAAGCCTGCGCAGTTAATAGAAGAAAAACCTGCACAAGCAAGCACAAATAGTATTTTGCAGTGGAGTAAAGGCATTATTCAAGACTTGGGCTTAGGTTTTGGCTGGGCTGCTGTTTACTTTACGTTGTTCTCGTTACTTTGGCGCGGCCAAACACCGGGTAAAAAGGTATGTAATATTCGTGTGGTTGCCTTAAGCGGTGAGCCATTAGGTTTATTAGATTGTTTTGGTCGCTACGGCGGCTACGGTGCAGGCTTTGCCACAGGCTTGTTAGGGTTTTTACAGATATATTGGGACCCAAACAGGCAAGCTATTCAAGATAAAATATCAGCCACTGTGGTTATTAAAGGTAACTTGAATCAAGTTGTAAATGTGGAAACGGTAGAAGAGACTGTAAAAAGTTAAGTTTGCTCTTATTAATTACAAGGATGGTTATGAAAGCTTTATTAATGGCGTTTAGTTATCTGTATTTTATTACAGCTTCGTATGCGTCAGAAAATATTGTGTTAGCAAAAAACATCAGCTTAAGTCTATTATTTTAGGTGAGCAGCGCAGTTATAGTGTTTATTTACCGCCAAGCTACAAGCAAAACCTCGAACGAGTATATCCTGTTATTTACCTGCTTGATGGCGACCCAACCCATTTAAAAGCCTTAGCGGGGCTTGTTGAAGCACTCAGTACTGAGCGGCTAGAAAAACAAATTCAACAAGCAATTATTGTCGCTGTTCCTAATAGTAAAAATGCGATAAGAGAGCGCGACTTTACCCCTACCAATGTCGATTGGACTTTTAACGGCAAGCTACTAGAGAAATTTGAAAAAATTGGCAATGCCGCAAACTACACCGCTTTCTTTGAAAAAGAACTTATTCCCTTCATTAATAAAAATTACCGTACATCAAATAAGCGGGTATTAATTGGGGAATCTTTCGGCGGCTTGTTCGCAAGTTATGTTTTACTTACAAATCACTCTTTATTTACTGATTACTTAATTATTGATGCAGCCTACCTTTGGGATAATAATTATCTCAATCGTTATTTTGACGAGCAACAGCTTATAAATAAGCAGCTTAAAGGCAATGTATATTTTACTTTTGCTAATAATGCAGCTTTTGGTGAAATTGGAGAGGCTAATTATAAATGGGGCTTAGAGCTTGCTAAAAAACTAAAAGCGCACCCGAGTAACAGTTTATATATAAATCAACGTTACTTTGAAGAAGAAACTCATGGCACGGTGGCAGCGCTTAGTTGGTACTATGGTTTAAAAAGCTTATTACAAAAATAAGTCTTAATTTATATACTAGGTTAGTGAAAGGAGTAATTTTGGGTATATTGTTAACGAAATTTAGTAGTGAAAAATTAAAAGGGAATTAAATGAGTAATAATTTTAATGAGGCTATAAAGGGCTTTTTTTGGGGGATAGGGTTTGTAATAGCAACACTCGGTGGTATCAGTGTGTACGCGCTAACAATAGCCGCAGAAGTTGATAGTGGCTTTAAAGAGCAGGTATCAAATAAAGCATTGGAGGGCACTGACGACTTAAAGAGTGATTATAAACTTACCCTTTCTGATATCTTTAAAGAAAATGGGCGAGTAAGAATAACTGCCGAGTTAAAAAATATCACCAATGAAAGCATATATGCAGGTGGTGTTATAGCATCTACATTCGATAAAAACGGAAAGTTTGTTGGTAATTGTTTAGGTAAAAGTGATGATATTTTTATAGAACCAAATAAAAGTAGCTATATTGATATTCATTGTAATCTACTGAGGCCACAGGTGAGCAGAGTACACTCAGCAAAGCTAAAGTTTAAGTGGTTTTGATAGTTGCTGTAAACTACCCCCATAGAAAGCAAAAAGCATAACGAGTAGTTATGACTAAAAAGTTATTTAGTTGGGAGCGAGGACGCCAATAGTCGGGTTACGATAAAATGTTACTATGCTGTATGCTAACCTCATTTAAATTTGATACTTAATTAAACTCCCGCAAGTAAGTGAAATAAAGTCGCATACCGATAAAGTTAAAGTCGGTCGGCATTTAGGCTCAATCTCAATATTGTATTGATGTATGCCGTTAAAGGTGGTGAGTTTATCTGTGAAAATCCAATTATAAATTACAGTCAAGTTTAACTTTTTAAACCTGATATTGAGCAACACCAAGCATTAAAAATAGAACAAAGCTCGTTATATTTTTAGCATAGGATAGATTAAAAAGTAAATTTGCGTAGGTTGGGTAGAGCGAAGCGAAACCTAACAATAAACACTTTTTTAAATAGCTGTCCACCGACAGCTATTAATTTTAATTCACTTTCTCAACCTAACCCCAAACCCAACAACTCCCATCAACAACACAAATCCCCACACAAACATATTGCCGTATTGGCTGTACACGCTGTCGCCTTTTATGAGCTTAATGTTGGCTTTCAATGTTGTAGCTTCAAACTGAGGCATGGTTTGTTGAGTGTGGCTTATAGGGTCGTATACGGCGCTTACACCATTGTTAGTAACACGCACTAGAGGGCGCTGTAGTTCGAGCGCGCGCATACGGGCTATTTGCATGTGTTGCAAAGGTCCAATAGAGTCGCCAAACCAGGCATCGTTACTTACCGTAAAGAGTAGGTCGGAGTCGCTTTTGTAATTACCGCGCACTAAGTCGGCAAAAACAATTTCGTAGCAAATAGCAGGGAGTAAGTTATAGCCATTGGCGCGTAAGTTGTTTTGTACTTTGTCGCCACGGGTAAACGATGACATAGGCAAATCGAATAATGGGGCAATAGGGCGCAAAAAGTCTTGAAACGGTACAAATTCGCCAATAGGTAGTAGCTGGTGTTTTTGATAGCGGTTTTTATCAAGGTAATGGTAATGCCCATGCTCGTCGCCGCGTTCTTTATTACCGACCACAATAAGTGTGTTAAATATATTTTTGGTGTCTCGCTGGTAGTCAACAATACCGGTTACAAGGGCGGTTTTATTAAACGAGGCGGCACTGTCTAAATTGGCTAGGTAGGAATCGGCAAGCATTTCTATTTCAGGCACTGCGGCTTCTGGCCATACTATTAAGTCGGCATCCCAATGTGGACGTGTCATGTCTTGGTATTTGCTCATTGTGGTCCAAAACTCACTTGGCTCAAAGCGCAGGTGTTGCTGTATGTTGCCTTGTACGAGCAATACTGACATGTTTTTATCTGTGTAATGAATGCTGCCTGTGGTATTTGCACCTGTAAAAATAAGCGCAACAGCTGTCGCAGTAACCGCCAGGGTTTTAAAATCTTTTTGGGTAAGTCTATATAGTGCAAAGCCAATAGCGACACAGGTAAGAGTTAAGCCAAACTCGCCAATATAAGGGGCGAGCAGCCTGAGTGGTCCGTCGGTTTGTGTGTAGCCAAAGCTTAACCACGGGAAACCGGTAAGTACGGTGCCACGTAAATACTCACTAATTGCAAAGCAGGCAATTAGTAATGCGCCAAAGCTTTTAGGGCCACTAGCAAAGCGTGTAGTTGCCCAAAAGGCAAGTGCGGGAAATAATGCTAAGTATGAGCACAAAAAAGCCATTAACGAGAGCGACGCTATAAGCGGCATACCGCCAAAGGTGGCAATAGAAACATGTACCCAGCTTATACCTGCACCAAACCAGCCTAGGCCAAATATAAAGCCATATTTAGCACCGGTTTTTGCGTGTGCTTTACCGGTATTATTGGGATTAATGCAAAAAATTATGGCGCCAAGACTAATAAATACGATGGGCCAAATTTCAAAAGGGGCATAGCCAAAAGTTAAAACAAGGCCCGCAACGAGTGCGAGCCATGCTTTTTTATCTTTTGCTAATAGGGTAAGTCTAGTTAGCAGTTTCTTCACTGTCGTTATCATCAGCCTTAGGAACGGTGACTTGCAGTTGCAAAATACGACGATTGTCGGCGTTGGTTACTTTAAATTGGTAACCTTCTATGTCAATCGTTTCACCACGGCTTGGCATATGGCCAAATGCGTGCAGTACAGTTCCGCCAATAGTATCGGCTTCGTCTGTGCTGTAGCCTGTTTTAAAATGCTCGTTAAAGTCATCTACAGGTGTGAGTGCTTGCACTACGTGGACATGTTTAGCAAGTTGACGAATATCTTGATGTTCTTCTTCTTCGTCGTGCTCATCTTCGATTTCGCCAACAATTATTTCAAGAATATCTTCAATCGTTACTAAGCCTGATACGCCGCCGTATTCGTCAATAACAACAGCCATATGGTAGCGTTGCTGACGGAATTCGTTTAGCAATGTATCAACACGTTTGCTTTCAGGTACTACCATTGCTGGACGTAAATAATCGCGTATTGATGGTAAATGCTCGTCTTTATTTAAGATCAGTGGCAATAAATCTTTAGCGAGTAAAAAACCTTCTACATGATCTTTGTCTTCAATCACCACTGGAAAACGAGAGTGAGTTGAGTCAACCATCATTGGAATTAGTTCTTCAAGCGGGCTGTCGATCTCAAGAGTGATCATTTGTGAGCGCGGAACCATTATGTCTCGCACTTTAAGCTCAGACACGCCAAGCACACCTTCTATCATCTCTTTTGTTTCTGGATCGATTACGTCTCGTTCTTGCGCATCGGCAATAACTTCGACCAGCTCTTCTCTATTCTGGGGTTCCCCTTGCAACATTTGGGCTATTCTGCCCAACCACGTTTTGCCAGAAGAACCCTGGCTAGATTGCGAGTTACCGTCGCTCATTGCGTCTAATTGCTCCGTTAATTTAAATATCGTCCCGGTATGGGTCTGCTATGTTTAGCTCTGCAAGTATTTGCTTTTCGATGCTTTCCATCTCTAAAGCGTCTTCACTCTTTATATGGTCAAATCCAAGCAAATGCAAGCATCCGTGAATAACCATGTGGGCAAAGTGGTCATGAAATGACTTCTCTTGCTCAATTGCTTCAGCTAATACAATGGCTGGGCAAATAATTAAATCACCAACCAAGGGAATATCTATGCCTGGTGGTGCTTCAAATTCGAACGACAGTACGTTGGTCGGTTTATTTTTACCGCGATAGTCGTTATTAAGTTGTTGCGATTGCGCTTCGTCGCTAATAACGATACTGAGTTCGGACTCGTCACGGTATTGGCTAAGGGCTTTGTCGGCCCATAGTGCAAATTGTTCTTCGCTTGGGAGGTTGTCAAATTCACAGGCTATTTGTAGATCAAGTTCGGTTGTCAAAGTTTTACTCTTTAGTAGTAGGCTGTTGAAGAGCAGCGAGTGCGTCTTTTGCATTTTGCTTTTCAATGCGCTTAAGTCGCTCGCTTTCGTCGTTTCGCTCGTAGGCTTCAACTATGCGTGCTACAACAGGGTGACGTACTACGTCGTGGGCTTTGAAGTAGTTAAAGCTAATTTCGTTTACGCCATCAAGTACTTCAATTGCATGGCGAAGGCCTGAGCGTGTGCCACGAGGTAAATCGACCTGTGTAATATCGCCTGTAATCACCGCTTTTGAGTTAAACCCTATACGGGTTAAAAACATTTTCATTTGCTCGGCGGTGGTATTTTGGCTTTCATCTAAAATAATAAAGGCATCGTTTAAAGTACGCCCGCGCATGTAAGCAAGCGGTGCGACTTCGATGATATTTTTTTCGATGAGTTTTTCTACTTTTTCAAAACCTAGCATTTCAAAAAGCGCATCGTAAAGGGGGCGCAGGTATGGGTCTATTTTTTGACTTAAATCGCCTGGTAAAAAGCCAAGCTTTTCGCCCGCCTCAACAGCAGGGCGCGTTAGTAATATACGGCGTATTTCTTGGCGCTCAAGAGCGTCGACGGCGGCAGCAACTGCAAGGTAAGTTTTGCCAGTACCTGCAGGGCCAATACCAAAGGTAATGTCGTGGTTTAAAATATTAGCCACATAAACACCTTGGTTGTCGTTACGTGGTTTAATAACACCACGGCGGGTTTTAATAACCATTTCTTTGCCATAAGCGCTGCTGGATGCATCTTGCTCTAAGGCTTTTGATTCGGTAATAGCTAAATGAACGGCGTCGGGTTCTATTTCGCCTAAAACACCACGAACTGGCTGAGTATCAACATAAAGGTTTTTTAAGATTTCTACAGCGCCGGCGCAGTTGTGTAGTTTACCGGTTACTTTAAAAAAGTTGTCACGGTGAATTATTTCAACAGCCAGGTGGCGTTCAATTTGTTTGATGTTTTCGTCAAACGGGCCACATAAAGAAGATAGGCGTTTGTTATCGGCAGGTTCTAAATAAATCTCTAATGTTTTTAACTGATTACTCAAAATTGCTTCCTATAGTACTGCGCCAGCGTTAACTGGCGCTAATTGTGTGACTAAGGAACGAAAGTAGCTACGCCAATTTCGTTAACAGTGTCTGGTTTTGGCTCTGCAGCTGCAGCTTTAGTTAAAATAGCTGAAGGAGCGACTTCACGTCGTAAGTTCATTTCTGATTCTGTACGAATTAAGTCACCACGTAAAGAGTTAGGTAGTGCTTCGGTAATACGTACATCAACAAACTGTCCGATCACTGTGTGCGGGCCAACAAAGTTTACTACACGGTTGTTTTCGGTACGGCCACGTAATTCCATAGGGTTCTTCTTAGAAGGACCTTCAACAAGTATACGTTGCTCTGTATCGAACATTTGACGACTAATTTGCTGCGCCATTTGTGTAATACGGTTTTGTAGTAAGTATAAGCGCTCTTTTTTCTCTTGCTCTGTTACGTCATCCGGCAAATCTGCCGCTGGCGTACCTGGGCGTGCGCTGTAAATAAAGCTAAAGCTCATATCAAAACCTATGTCGCTAATAAGCTTCATGGTTGCTTCAAAGTCTTCTTTGCTTTCGCCTGGGAAACCAATAATGAAATCTGATGACATGCTTAAGTTTGGACGAATTTTACGTAACTTACGAATTGTCGATTTGTATTCAATTGCCGTATGGCCACGTTTCATTAGGTTTAATATACGGTCTGAACCACTTTGTACTGGTAGGTGTAAGTGATCGACAAGCTCTGGCACATCAGCGTATACGTCGATGATGTCTGGCGTAAATTCTACAGGGTGTGAGGTGGTATAACGAATACGGTCAATGCCATCAATAGCTGCTATTAAACGAATTAAATCTGAGAAATAGCAAATCTCGCCATCGTGAGTATCACCACGGTATGCGTTTACGTTTTGGCCTAATAGATTTACTTCGCGAACGCCTTGCTCTGCAAGTTGTGCCACTTCAAGGAGTACGTCATCAACTGGGCGGCTTACTTCTTCGCCTCGTGTGTACGGTACAACACAAAAAGTACAGTATTTAGAACACCCTTCCATAATTGATACAAATGCAGAAGGGCCTTCTGCTTTTGGCTCTGGCAGGCGGTCAAATTTTTCAATCTCTGGGAATGAAATATCAACAACCGATGAGCCTTTGTCGCCTTGCACTTGTTTAATCATTTCTGGTAAACGGTGTAGCGTTTGCGGACCAAAAATAACATCTACAAATGGTGCACGTTGGCGAATAGAGTCACCTTCTTGTGAGGCAACACAACCACCTACACCAATGATTAAATCTGGCTTGTCGTCTTTTAATAACTTCCAGCGACCTAATTGGTGAAATACTTTTTCTTGTGCTTTTTCACGAATTGAACAGGTGTTAAGTAAGATTACGTCGGCATCTGTTGCATCTTCAGTTAGCTGGTAGCCGTTGGTGGCATCTAAAAGTTCAGCCATTTTCTGAGAGTCGTATTCGTTCATCTGACAACCCCAGGTTTTAATATGCAGCTTTTTGCTCATTGAAATATAGCCTCGTGTTCAATTCGATAGTGGCACAAAAATGTGCTTGAAACAGGATTAAGGAGCAAGCATGCTCACTTAAAGGAGGCGTATTTTAGCTGGATACCCGTCCAGATCCAAGTATAGTTTTCATGTTTGTGATCTCAAATCAATACGAGGCGAGTTTAATCAGCTGTTAGGGATATCCTCTGGTATAAAACAAATTAATTTTGATACAATCAAAACAGACTCAAGTAATAATAAAATGATGAAAAACATGACTAAAAATAATGTGATAGTAGTTGGTGGTGGCATGGTTGGCGCGGCTATGGCGATAAAGCTTGCTCAACAGGGCTTTGGCGTACGCATAATCGAAAAACACCTAATAGATCCATCACAGATTCTTAGTAGTGATAAGGTTGATATTAGAGTGTCGGCTATTAATCGTTTTTCAGAAAATTTACTTGATGAATTAGGAGCAATGCCGCTTTTAAGGCAAAACCGCATAGCGCCTTATCAACAATTAGAGGCATTTGAGCGCGGTGGTGATAATTTATTGTTTGACTGCGCCGATATAAACACCACGCATTTAGGCCACTTAATTGAAAATAGTTTAATTCAAGCAAGTTTATGGCAGCAATTTGATCATTATAAAATTGAGGTTATTGAGCAAGCCACACCTATTACTAAAATAGAGCAAACGGATGATTTAATTACGCTTGTGTATGGAGCTCAAACCTATACCGCTGATTTAGTGATTGCAGCCGATGGCGGACAATCGCAGCTGCGTGCTAAAGCTAATATAGGAATTACCGGCTGGCAGTATCAGCAACATTGCATGGGGGTATTAATTAAACTCGATGCGCCGCAACAAATAAAAACATGGCAGCAGTTTACGCCAAGTGGGCCACTCGCATTTTTGCCAATGCAGGCACCATACGCTAATTTAATTTGGTACGACGATGCAAATACACTGCAATCATTTAAAGGACTAAACCCAGCTGAGCTAAAAATGCACATACTTAATAAATTTCCTGAACTTGCTGGAGACTTTGAAGTACAAACTCATGCAATATTTCCGCTTACTCGCCAACACGCTAACAACTATTCACAAGGGCGCTTGGTTTTAGTCGGTGACGCTGCACATACAATAAATCCGCTTGCAGGGCAGGGGGTAAATTTAGGTTTTCAGGATGTAGTGGCACTTGCTGAGGTTTTAGACAATGCAGGGGATATAGGTTGCCCACTAAAACTTAAAGAATACGAGCGAGCTCGCCGCAGGGCTAATTTATTAATGATGAGCATGATGGATGCTTGTTACTTTGGGTTTTCTAATCAAATTACGCCACTTAAATGGGCACGTAGCCAGTTTTTAAAAATGGCTAATAATACAGGCCCTATAAAAAACTGGGTTTTAAAATACGCAATTAGCGGTGATTTAGGCTAAATTTAAAGTAGAGATTAAAAAGGCTCATTTATGAGCCTTTTTTTATGTCTGTTTTTAAGTCAGCAAATAGTGACTCGGCTATATTGAACACGGTTTTAATTTAACTGGTGTTACATCACTAAATCGCAATTTAATAACTTTAAAGAGCCTGTGTGTGGATAATTTTTTTACAGTAATAATTATTTTAGGTGCGCTACTACTTGTTGCTAGCTTAAAAACAACCGTTAAAGTTTGCAAAAAAACATCGCAAAGAGCATGGAGTGTACTGCTATGCGCTATTATTTTTTTTATTATAGGGTATTGGTGGATACTTTATTATTTTTCAAACCACGACATTGCACCCGTCGTTATGAATATGGTGGCTATGTTGTTACTTGGCGGTGGTGGGTTTGTTTTTTTAGTTATTAAACTGAGCTTAAAAAGTATTCTTAAAATAGAGCAAGCAACGCAGTATCAAAAATATCAAACTGAGCACGATAACTTAACAACTCTACCTAACCGCGATAAATTTTTTAAATCTTTAAGTAAACAAGTTGAATATCCTTCCCCATTTTCACTATTTTATATCGACTTAAATAACTTTAAACAAATTAATGATGCGTTTGGGCATCAGTGTGGTGACCAACTTTTGGCTGCATTTGCCAATAAATTAAATAAAGAATTATGCGGCATTGCTAAGTTATATCGAATAGGTGGCGATGAGTTTGCTTTTTTATTGCATACCGATACAGATGAAAGCATGAATTATTGTGTAAACATTATAAACTCAGCCGTCAAAAGTCCGTTTTGTACGAATGAGCAAATGGTTAAAATACAATTAAGTATAGGCGTAAGCCGTTTTCCTGATGATAGCCGATTGCCCGATCAGCTATTAAAAAAAGCTGACTTGGCACTGCATGAAGCTAAAAAAACATTTCAACCTTTGGTAAATTACTCATCTGCAATAGGTAAACGAGCTGAGGACTTTTTTGATTTATCAGCCAAAATTAAAGTGGCATTACATAAAGATGAGTTTGAGCTTTATTTACAACCCATAATGGACTCTAAAGATCTGCAATTACATGGCCTAGAAGCGCTTATCCGATGGCCGCAAGATGATGGTAGCTTTATTAGTCCAGAAAAGTTTATAACCGTAGCTGAGCGTACAGGGCTTATTTTTCCTTTATCGAAATGGGTTGTACAAGAAGCCGTTAATCATATTAGAAAGCTCAAGCTATTTGGTTTCACCGGTACTATACATGTCAACTTATCGACTAAAGATATTGAAAGCAGCGAGTTTTACGATTTTATAATTAGTTTACTCGCAACCGACCCTACATTAAGCGACTCGTTAATTTTTGAAATTACAGAAGGTGCAATGATGACAAATATACCGGCTGCTAGAAAAATGATGCAACAGTTGAGTATGCGCGGGTTTAAATTTAGTGTTGATGACTTTGGTACGGGGTTTTCGTCACTGTCGTTATTAAGGGAGTTGCCCATAAACCAGATAAAAATAGATCAATCGTTTATCAAAGATATGCTCATTAATCCGCCTGATTACGCTATTGTAGAATCTACGTTGTTTTTGGCGAGCCGATTAAATTGCGATGTAGTTGCTGAAGGAATAGAAACTAAAGAGGTAGAACAGGCGTTGTTGAGTCTTAACTGTGATTATTTACAAGGGTATTTATATAGCAAACCAATAAATATAGATGAATTTATAAATGTATATTTAAGTACAGAAAAAGTAAGCTGAATTTAATGAATATTCAGAAGTTTTAGAGAAGGAAGTCAAATTGGCTGGGATACCAGGATTTGAACCTGGGAATGCCAGGATCAAAACCTGGTGCCTTACCGCTTGGCGATATCCCAACTATAAATTTGATATTAATTTTAGTTCTTAATAAGAACATGGTGCGGAAGGAGAGACTTGAACTCTCACATCCTAAGATACTGGAACCTAAATCCAGCGCGTCTACCAATTCCGCCACTCCCGCATCACTAATGTGCTCATTTAACCTCTAAGCTAGAGTAATCCTTTTATTCAACTTTCCTTGGTAGAAGAAGTTGGCTGGGATACCAGGATTTGAACCTGGGAATGCCAGGATCAAAACCTGGTGCCTTACCGCTTGGCGATATCCCAACAAAGAATTCTTTTATAATCTTAGTTCTTATCAGAACATGGTGCGGAAGGAGAGACTTGAACTCTCACATCCTAAGATACTGGAACCTAAATCCAGCGCGTCTACCAATTCCGCCACTCCCGCATCACTAATTTGCTCATTTAAACTCTAAGCAAGAGTTATTCTTTTATCCAACTTTCCTTGGTAGAAGAAGTTGGCTGGGATACCAGGATTTGAACCTGGGAATGCCAGGATCAAAACCTGGTGCCTTACCGCTTGGCGATATCCCAACAAAGAATTAATTGATATTTTTAGTTCGTATCAAGAACATGGTGCGGAAAGAGAGACTTGAACTCTCACAACCGAAGTTACTGGAACCTAAATCCAGCGCGTCTACCAATTCCGCCACTCCCGCATCGTTTGTGTTATGAAACACAGGTAGTTATTTTAGACTCTTCATTGAGTGCAATTTAACTCTTGCAGAGCCACTTCTAAAAAAAGAAATGGTGGCTAAGACGGGATTTGAACCTGTGACCCCATCATTATGAGTGATGTGCTCTAACCAGCTGAGCTACTTAGCCATTGTTGGCTGGGATACCAGGATTTGAACCTGGGAATGCCAGGATCAAAACCTGGTGCCTTACCGCTTGGCGATATCCCAACAATAACAATTGATAGTTTTAATTCTTATCAAGAATTATGGTGCGGAAGGAGAGACTTGAACTCTCACATCCTAAGATACTGGAACCTAAATCCAGCGCGTCTACCAATTCCGCCACTCCCGCACACAAGGTAGTTATTTTAAACTCTTCATTGAGCAACAAAAAAATATGGTGGCTAAGACGGGATTTGAACCTGTGACCCCATCATTATGAGTGATGTGCTCTAACCAGCTGAGCTACTTAGCCATCTTTTTTTGTTAGCACTTCATCGCTGAGTGCGGGGCGTATTATGCTGATATGACCCAAATTCGTCAACACCTTTTTTGCAAAAAAACACTTAACTGTGTTTGTTTGCAGGAAAATTAAGCTAAGCGGCTAAATTTTAATAAAAATGATGATTTTTTGAGTGCAATTCACATACAAAATTTGTCGCTAAATAAAAAAAGCAAAAACCAATAGTTTGAAGCTGTTTGATTATTCGACAAATTATTACGCTCTGGTTAAATCTTAACATTAATTTGTTTAAGAGGTACTTATTATTGAGGTTTGATCTTCTGCGCAGTGTGTTTTTTAAATTAAACGTAGGCATTTAGGTTAGGGCTATATCAATTTTATAAGTTTATAACGTTGGAGGTACAAAAAAGGCTCGTAAAAACGAGCCTTTAAAATTATTACCAATACTAATTTGGTTTCATTTAACTTATACGTTGAACAAGAAGTTCATTACATCGCCGTCTTTAACAATGTACTCTTTACCTTCTTGACGCATCTTACCTGCTTCTTTTGCGCCGCTTTCACCTTTAAAGGCAACAAAGTCGTCAAAAGCAATCGTTTGCGCACGAATAAAGCCACGCTCGAAGTCGGTATGGATTTTACCCGCTGCTTGTGGCGCTGTTGCACCTACAGGGATTGTCCATGCACGCACTTCTTTAACACCCGCAGTGAAATAAGTTTGTAATTGTAGTAATTCATAACCACCACGAATAACAAGATTAAGGCCGGGCTCTTCTAAGCCAAGATCAGCCATAAACTCAAGCTTGTCTTCGTCATCTAATTCTGAAAGCTCAGATTCGATAGCAGCACATACAGGAACAACAATCGCATCTTCAGCTGCAGCAATAGCGCGTACACGGTCAAGGTATGGATTATTTTCAAAACCATCTTCAGCAACGTTTGCAATATACATAGTTGGTTTAATAGTTAAGAAGTTGATAGAGCTGATTGCTGCTTTTTCTTCTTTAGTTAATGCTAAAGCGCGTAAAGTTAAGCCTTCATCAAGATGCACTTTTACTTTTTCAAGTACGGCATTTTGCTCTTTGGCGTCTTTATCACCACCTTTTGCTTTTTTTGCGTTACGGAAAAGGGCTTTTTCAGCGCTATCCATATCAGCAAGTACTAACTCAGTGTTGATTACGTCAATATCGTCAGCAGGGTCAATAGTGCCTGCTACGTGAATGATGTTTTCATCTTCAAAACAGCGAACTACGTGGCCAATTGCATCGGTTTCACGAATGTTAGCTAAAAACTGGTTACCAAGGCCTTCACCTTTAGATGCGCCTTTTACCAAGCCAGCAATATCTACAAATTCCATACTAGTGGTAAGAACTCGTTGAGGATTAACAATTTTAGCAAGTTCGTCTAGACGAGGATCTGGCACAGGCACCACACCTGTATTAGGCTCAATGGTGCAAAAAGGAAAGTTAGCGGCTTCAATACCCGCTTTAGTTAGTGCATTGAAAAGCGTTGATTTACCTACGTTAGGCAAGCCAACGATGCCACATTTAAAACCCATAGTAAGATACCTTGTTTAGAATTCGTTTAAACGGTGTACTTGGACCCAAGTTACTAGGGTTTAAACGAATGTAGTCTGTTTTGTGCTTTTAACACACCATCTTTTGCAAGTATTTCCATGCAACGAACTGCTTCATCAACAGCAGCATCCATCTTTTCTTGGTCTTCTTTGGCCGCTTTTCCAAGCACCCAACCAGTTACCATTTCACGATGCCCCGGATGACCTACACCAATGCGCAAGCGCATAAAGTCTTTTTGATTTGCCATTTTTGCAATAATGTCTTTTAAACCATTATGACCGCCATGCCCGCCACCTTTTTTTAATTTGGCAACGCCTGGGTCTAAATCCAATTCGTCATGGGCAACTAAAATGTCCTCGACAGGGATTTTGAAAAAATTAGCTAAACTACTGACCGCTTTACCACTTAAATTCATGTAAGTAGTGGGGATCAATAATTTGAATTCTTGGCCTTGAATGATCACTTTGCCTGTTAGGCCGTGATATTTAGGATCGTGTTTTAGAGTGCAGTTATAGCGTGCAGCGATTTGCTCGATGAACCAAGCACCTGCATTGTGGCGTGTGTTTGCGTATTCGGGGCCTGGATTAGCCAGGCCCACAAGCATTTGAATAGAATTCAAGGTTGCGAGACCTTAAATATTATTCTGCTGCTGCAGCGTCGTCTTCAACTGGAGCTGCTTTGTTTGCTTTGATAGTCAGGATAGACTGATCATGGCCTTCGCCTTTAGCTAAATCTACAGAGCTAACGCCTTTAGGGAAAGTTAGGTCAGAGATATGAACTGAATCGCCAACAACAAACTTAGAAACATCTACTTCAATGAATTCTGGAAGTGCTTTTGGAAGACACGTAATTTCAACTTCAGTTAACTGGTGAACAACAGTTGCGCCAGCTTTAGTTACAATCTCTTCACCGATGAAGTGTAGAGGAACTTTAGTTTGAAATTTATGAGTAGCATCTACACGTTGGAAATCAAGGTGAGTAAGCTTAGGCTTGAATGGGTGACGTTGGATATCTTTTAAGATTACTTCAACAGCTTCGCCATCAACGTTAAGCGTAAGGATATGCGTGTAGAAACCTTCGTCTTCTTGAGCTTTGATCATATCTTTATGAGCAAAAGTAAGAGATAAAGCTTCTTTATCAGCTCCGTAAAGGATTGCAGGAACTTTGTCTTCGCGACGTAGGCGGCGGCTCGCACCAGTACCAGTTTCTACGCGAAGTTCAGCGTTATACGTATAAGTTTTGTTAGACATGATGTCTCCAGTTATTTAAATGTGTAGGGCCTTTGCGACCAAGGTCCCTAGCCAAAAGGCGCGCTATCATACCACCACGCCCAGATAAAATAAACATCGCTTACAAAAAAAGCGCCAAAAGGCGCTTTTATATTCAGGAATGTTTAATTTTAGTGTTCAAACATCGCTGAGATAGATTCTTCGTTACTAATACGACGAATAGTCTCTGCTAACATGTCAGCAAGCGTAAGTACCTTAACTTTATCAAGGGCTTTAAGCTCATCAGATAGCGGAATTGAGTCAGTTACAATTACTTCATCAATCATTGAGTCACGTAAGTTTTCGGCTGCTTTACCTGAAAGGATAGGGTGCGTTGCGTATGCAAATACACGCTTAGCGCCATGTTCTTTAAGTGCTTCTGCGGCTTTGCACAATGTACCACCGGTATCAATCATATCATCTACGATAATACAATCACGACCTTCAACGTCACCAATAATGTGCATTACTTGAGAAACATTTGCTTGAGGGCGACGTTTATCAATGATTGCTAAATCGGTATCATTTAGTAGTTTTGCAATTGCACGAGCACGTACAACACCACCGATATCTGGAGATACAACAACGACGTCTTCAAAGTCGCGTTCTTTCATATCTTCAAGTAATACAGGGCTGCCAAATACGTTATCTACAGGTACATCAAAGAAGCCTTGGATTTGTTCAGCGTGTAAATCAACCGTAAGAACACGGTCAACACCAACACTTGATAAGAAATCTGCAACAACTTTAGCGGTAATTGGAACACGAGCAGAACGTACACGACGGTCTTGGCGCGCATAACCAAAATAAGGAATGACGGCAGTAATACGACCTGCAGATGCACGACGTAGAGCATCAACCATAACGATAAGTTCCATCAGGTTATCGTTTGTAGGGGCACAGGTTGATTGCAAGATAAAAACGTCCGAGCCACGAACATTTTCATTTATTTGAACACTGATCTCACCGTCGCTAAAACGGCCAACAACAGCATCGCCTAATTCAATATATAAACGTTTTGCAACTTTTTGAGCTAACTCAGGTGTTGCGTTACCAGCGAAGAGCTTCATGTCAGGCACGGTAGGGTTCCTCAGGCACTGAATATTTGGACTAACGGGCAATGATAAATATCACTGCGGGTTAACTTATGATTACTTGTACGTTACTTCATTGATCGAATATGGCGGTTAACTCCGTATGAGCAGGTGAGACATTTGCGCTTGAAGCCACAAAACCCTGCCAAGTATGGGGGAGATTTTCAAGTACATCTTGTGCTTGAACTTGGCTAGCAAATTCGACAAAACAACATGAACCTGTTCCGGTCATCTTCGACGGTGCGTATTTTAGCAACCACTGGAGGGTTTTTTCAACCTCGGGGCAAAGCTTTTTAACTAAAGGCTCACAATCGTTGGTCAAAGTATGGTGTTTCCAGTCGCCTATTATTTTTGGTGTGTCGCGTTTTAAATCTGGATGTGTAAATATTTTTGCGGTACTTACATGTTGGTTAGGGTGTACAACGCAGTACCATTTTTGTTCAAGTGTTACGTGGTGTAGTTTTTCACCAATACCGTGCGCTATGGCGCTTTGACCTTGTATGAACACCGGAACATCTGCCCCTAACTTGAGCCCCAATTGTGCTAGTGTTTCTAAATTTAGTGCCAATTTCCATAACTTATTTAGGGCTAATAAAGTACTCGCTGCGTCAGATGAACCTCCTCCAACACCGCCCCCCATCGGCAAGCGCTTAATTAAATTTATTTTTACACCCAAAGAGGTTTTACAGTGTGTTTGTAATAATAAAGCCGCTTTATAGATGAGATTATCATTTAGAGGGATGTCTTTAGTATCACCACCGACAGAAATACTCCCATCTGTTGTTAACTCAAAATGCAGCTCATCACCAAAATTTAAAAAAGTAAATAAGGTTTCAAGTTCATGATAGCCATCTTCTCGGCGAGCATTAATATGTAAAAATAAATTGAGTTTTGCCGGAGCAATAAGTGAAAAAGAGGTTTTGTTATTCATACTTATTTAAACTGCCAATCGTATAGTTGAATTTTAATTTTTATTTGTTGGTGCTTTAACGTCAGTTTAGTAGGTAACCAGTAACCTGCGTTTTGTACATAAGTGCCATAATCTATTTGCCATTTTTTGCCTGTATTATCAAACCATAATACTTGCTTTGCACGCCCAAGCTCATCAACAATTAAACTTTCATCGTCAATAGTGCCTTTAAGCCAGTTATCGGCATTATCAACCGGTAGTGTAAAACCCGTTAATCGTTTTAAAAGCTCTGCAGCGTTAGTATCAAAGTATTGTTCACCGTCAAACTCTAATTCAGCACCGTTAGCTGTTTGTTTAAGCGACAAAATACGAGTACCAATAAAAGTAGTCAGTATTAAATTATTGGAATTTGTTGTTTGCTGCCAATTTAAGTTTGCAGATTGACGCTCTTCTGGGCTAATAAATGCAAGTTTACCTTCTACTTGCCAAGTTTTTTGAGCAGCTAAACGTGGTTTCCAATCATCATAAAGTGTTGTTTTTGTATCAATTTGATGAGCACAGCCACCTAAAAACAAAAAAAACATGAATAAAATCAAATATTGTCGAATCAAATGTTGTTCCTTACTTTCCATATTCCGCTGATTTTTGGTAAAATTACCGCCTTTGAAGTAGGGCTCAGCAATATTTGGCAAATATGACCATAATAGCACTAGGTATAAATCACAAAACCGCATCCGTAGAATTACGTGAAAAAGTGGCTTTTTCGCCTGAGCAAATTTCAGAGGCGTTGCAACAATTAAGTGGCCATGCCGACTTTAATGAAGCGGTTATTGTGTCTACCTGCAATCGAACCGAGATCTATTGTAGCCTCGCTCAGCAAAATTCCCAAACACTGTTGAGCTGGCTTGCCAGTTTCCATGGTTTGGATGAACATGAACTGAGCAAAAACACTTATTGCTACGAAGATAACGATGCTATTAATCACTTAATGCGCGTGGCGTGTGGGTTGGATTCTTTGGTGTTGGGCGAACCGCAAATTCTGGGGCAAATAAAGCAATCGTTTTTTAGTGCTAAAAACCACGATGCAGTAGGTGTTACGTTTGATAGGTTGTTTCAAAAAACATTTTCAGTAGCGAAACAAGTTAGAACTGAAACCGATATTGGCGCAAGTGCGGTATCGGTAGCGTTTGCTGCAGTTAACTTGGCAAAGCATATTTATGGCAAGCTTGATAAGACCAATGTGTTATTAATTGGCGCAGGTGAAACCATTGAATTGGTTGCTAAACATTTATACCAAAATGAGCCTCAAAATATCACTGTTGCAAATAGAACTATTGAGCGAGCTCGTAACTTAGCTGACGAAGTGTCGGCAGATGTGATTGCTTTGGCGCAATTGCCTGAGCGTTTGCATAAAGCCGATATAGTGATTAGTTCTACAGCCAGCACTTTGCCTATTATTGGTAAAGGGGTGGTTGAGCAGGCGCTAAAGCAGCGACGTCACAAACCTATGCTATTTATAGATATAGCGGTTCCACGTGATATAGAAAGCCAAGTTGG
Source organism: Pseudoalteromonas sp. SR43-7 (assembly GCF_014163785.1). Taxonomy (NCBI): domain Bacteria; kingdom Pseudomonadati; phylum Pseudomonadota; class Gammaproteobacteria; order Alteromonadales; family Pseudoalteromonadaceae; genus Pseudoalteromonas; species Pseudoalteromonas sp. SR43-7. The sequence goes on from NZ_JACJDY010000004.1 coordinate 151,761, forward strand.
GGAGCTAGATGCTGCCTATTTATATTCCGTTGATGACTTACAAACCATTGTAAGCGAGAATATGGCAGCGCGCGAGCAAGCTGCACAGCAAGCGCAAATAATTATTACTGAACGCACCAAAGAATTTGCAATGTGGATGCGTTCACTCGATTCGGTAGATTTAATCCGCCATTATCGAAACGATGTACAAACAATTAAGTCTGAACTTGTAGAGCGTGCTGTTAGTCAGCTCAATACAGGTAAAGATGCAGAAAAAATTATATTAGAGCTCGCCAATAAATTAACCAATCGCTTAATGCACGCGCCTACCCGTGCAATACAAGATGCAGCGAAAAAAGGTGAAGTGGCGCAGCTAAACCAGTTGAAAAAAATGTTAGGTATTGATCAGGAATAACCGTTAAATGAAAGAGTCTGTTTATAATAAATTAGAAACCTTAGTAGAGCGTTACGAAGAAGTACAAGCGCTGCTAAGCGACCCGTCGGTCATTAGTGATCAAAACCGTTTTCGTGCGCTTTCAAAAGAGTATTCTGAGCTTGAAGAGATTGTAAAAACGTTCTTAAACTATAAAGAAACGCAAGACGATTTAGCCAGTGCAGAAGAAATGCTTAAAGATTCTGACCCTGAAATGCGTGAAATGGCGCAAGAAGAATATAAAGAAGCAAAAGCACAAATACTAGTGATTGAAGATCAAATTCAAGTATTAATGTTGCCAAAAGATCCGCGAGATAACAACAACGTGTTTGTTGAAGTACGAGCAGGGACGGGCGGCGATGAAGCGGCTATTTTTGCTGGTGACTTATTTCGTATGTACAGCCGCTACGCAGAAAATAAAAAATGGAAAGTAGAAGTTGTAAGCACCAATGAAGGTGAGCATGGCGGTTACAAAGAAGTTATTGCAAATATCAGTGGCGAAGGCGTTTACGGTCAATTAAAGTTTGAATCAGGCGTACATCGCGTACAACGTGTACCAGAGACTGAATCACAAGGTCGTGTTCATACCTCAGCGTGTACTGTTGCGGTTATGGCAGAAGTACCAGAAGCTGAAGCGATACAAATTAATACAGCAGATTTAAAAGTTGATACATTTCGTGCATCAGGCGCAGGTGGTCAGCATGTAAATAAAACTGATTCTGCTATTCGACTTACACATATACCTACCGGTGTTGTGGTGGAGTGTCAGGATCAGCGTTCGCAACATAAAAACCGCGCTAAAGCGATGTCAGTACTTGCAGCTCGACTGCAACAAGCTGAAGATGAAAAACGCCATGCGGCAGAAGCCTCTGAACGTCGTGACTTGGTAGGTAGTGGCGATCGTTCTGAGCGTATACGTACTTATAACTATCCGCAAGGTCGTATTACAGATCACCGTATTAACTTAACACTTTATCGTTTAAACGAAGTGGTAGCCGGTGATTTAAGTGCGATTATTGACCCATTAATGCAAGAGCATCAAGCTGACTTACTTGCGGCCATGGGCGACGAGTAATTGTGGCTCACACTCTTGAACAAGCAATTGCTGCAGGTGCTGACTTATTAGCATCTAGCAGCGAAAGTGCTAAATTAGATGCACAAGTTTTACTTCTTCATATACTTAAAAAGCCTCGCAGTTACCTTTTTACTTGGCCAGAACATGCGCTTAGTGATGAGCAACAATCGCAGTTTAATGTATTTATCCAAAGACGTTTAAAAGGTGAGCCCGTAGCCCATATAACTGGGCTGCGTGAATTTTGGAGCTTATCGCTTGAAGTTAACGCAACGACCCTAATACCTCGACCAGATACTGAAACATTAGTCGAGCAAGCACTTGAAATAGCGCTACCCGCTACAGCAAAGGTGCTTGATTTAGGCACAGGTACTGGTGCAATAGCGTTGGCACTGGGTAGTGAAATGCCTAGTTGGCAAATTACTGCAGTAGATAGAGTAAGCGATGCAGTTGCACTTGCTACACGTAACCAGCAGCGATTAGCGATTAATAATGTACATGTTAAACAGAGTAACTGGTTTAGTGAGTTGCATGGCGAAAAATTCAATTTAATTGTCACTAACCCTCCTTATATAGAAAGTAGCGATATACATTTAAATCAGGGTGATGTGCGCTTTGAGCCTTTATCGGCATTAGTGGCTGATGATTGCGGAATGTCTGATATTAAACAAATAATTACACAATCACGTGACTATTTGTCATCTAATGGCTATCTTTTAATAGAACACGGTTTTGAGCAAAGTGAAGCTGTACGTCATTTCTTTGAAAAAATGGCGTTTGTTAATATTAAAACAGTGAAAGACCTTGGTAACAATGACCGTGTAACACTTGCACTGTGGCCCTAGAGAATAATAATTGCCTACTAGTGCGTTAAATAATGCCATGAAGGAATTTCGACTATGATGGGTGATTTTTTATTTTCAGATGAACCAGAAGAAACAATCGATGAGATTGAACACGGTACCTGGAAAGTATTAATCGTTGATGATGAACCTGAAGTACATGCTGTTACAAAACTAGCACTGAGTGATTTTGAATTTCAAAATAAACGCTTAGAGTTTATTAGTGCCTACTCAGGTGCTGAAGCGAAAGAGCTCATAAAAGAGCATCCAGATGCCGCTATTGTGCTACTTGACGTGGTAATGGAAACCGACGACGCTGGTTTGCAGGTTGCTAAGTTTATTCGTGAAGAAGCTAAAAATAATCATATACGGATTATTTTAAGAACAGGCCAACCTGGCCAGGCACCTGAACGTCAAGTCATTATTAATTATGATATTAACGATTACAAATCGAAAACGGAGCTAACTGCTCAAAAATTATTTACTGTTATTATGTCGAGCCTACGCTCGTATCGGGATATTATTTCGATTGAGCAGTCACGCGAAGGGCTTGAGAAAATAATTATAGCGTCTCGTGATATTTTTTCTGCGCATTCAATAGAGCACTTTATTGAAGGCGTTATGCAGCAATTAACATCTTTATTGGGTATTGCTGATCAAGCTATGTATGCCACCACTTTAGTTGCACAAAACCCAGAACATGAAAAAAATAAAAAACTAATAGTTTGCTCTGGCACTGGCGATTTTGAAAAAAGTGAAGGTAAAGAGCTTGATGAGGTATTACAAGCTGAGCAGTTAAGTGCGTGTCATCAGGCGCTTAATGATAAAAGTATCATTTATAAAGATAATTACTTATTTGCGTACTGCAGTAGTGAGTACAATCATAATTCAATGCTGTTCATATCAGGTGTCCCAAAGGATTTAACGGATACTCAGCGTCATTTAATCAAAATATTTTCTCAAAATGTGCAACTTGCCTTTGAAAATGTGCAGCTTCAGTCTGAAATAGAAGCGACACAACAAGAGCTTGTTTATAGGTTAAGTGAAGCAGTAGAGCAGCGCTCAACCGAGACAGGTAATCATGTTAAACGTGTAGCACATATTTGTCATATTTTAGCTGAGGGCTATGGTTTATCTAAACATGATGCAGATTTAGTAAGGTTGGCGTCGCCTCTTCATGATGTAGGCAAAGTGGGTATTCCTGATGCGATTTTAAACAAACCAGCAAAGTTAGAACCTCAAGAATGGGAAGTGATGAAAATCCATACTGATAAAGGCTATACTATTTTAAAAGACTCTCCCCATGAAATTGTGAGTACAGGTGCAATTATTGCAAAAGAGCATCATGAAAAATGGGATGGGTCTGGTTACCCGCAAGGTCTAAGCGGAAACGCAATTAGCGTATTTGGCCGCATAGTCGCACTTGCTGATGTATACGATGCACTTCGCCATAAACGGTGTTATAAAGAGCCTTGGACATTACAAAATGTGGTTGATGAAATTAATGCTGAAAAAGGCACACATTTTGAACCAAAAATGGTTGAAGTATTTAACGAAAAGCTTGATGAGTTAGAGGCGGTTCTTAGCCGTTTTCCTGATTAAATTTTTATAAAACAGAAGTACAGGGGCATATGGATTATTTAGCAGTAAAGCACTCGCATATGGCAATTGCGATGTTAAGTGTAATATTATTTTATGTTCGCGCTTTTTCGCGAATGGGCAGTGGTAAATTAGCAAAAAATAAAGCGGTAATGATTGGTAGTCACAGTATAGATACTTTATTGTTAGTGTCTGCACTTACGCTTATATTTATGGCTAAAATTAATCCGTTTGAACAATATTGGCTATTAGAAAAAATAGTTTTAGTGGTTATATACATTGGTATTGGGGCTAAAAGCGCCAGACAAACTAAAATGGCGGCTAAAGTTTCTTACGTTTTAGTTAACACTGCTGTTATTTTAGCGATAGGTTATTTAGCGGCGTCTAAATCAGCTTTTTTGCTTTAAGTAATACCTGACTATTTGAGCTTTATAGTTGTTTTGTAAAGCTCAAATACAACTCCCTCTCAGAAAATATTCAAATACACCTCTATATTGGTATATAGCTTTAAAGTTAGGTAAACTACGCCTTCGTTTTCTAAAATGTTGCAGTATTAATGACTACCCTCGGGTTTGACGAACACGATGAATCTTATCTTGATGATGCTTACGATGAATTTACACCTCCAGCGATTTACCGCTGTATTAAAGCAGAGTCAAAGTGGGACCCTCAGATAGATTTAACACCATGTTATGAAACTTTAACTGACTTTGAACAGCAAATTTCAGCGCTGTGTTTAAAAGTGAGTGATGAGCACGATCGCCTCGAAAAATTATTAGATATGTTTTACAGTGATTGGCTATTTAGTGCATCAGGTTTAAAAGTGCCTGAATATAAATTAAATACATTAAGCTATACGCTTTCTATGCGCAGTGGTTCACCTACAACACTGGCAATTATACTTTGTCATTTTTTACAACAAGCTAACTGTGACGCGAACCTTAGTCTTACCCAAGGTGATGTTGGCGTACATGTGGCGATTAGTGACGAAGAAGGCTACATAATAGAGCCAAGCAGTGGACAACAAAGTTGGTATATTATCCCTGAAAACGCAGATGAAGATGATGGTCAAGAGCAAGAGCCACTAGAACTGATTTTTGATGACGAAGTATATAAGTTATTTTTAGCTCAGCAAAAATGGTCTTTCATTAGCGAAAATAAATTTGGTCATGCTTTAACCTGTGTAGAGATGCTAATGGAGTTAATAGGCGACGACCCGTATGAGAGACGCGACAGAGGTTACTTATTAAATCAGCTCGGTTGCCCTAAAATGGCACGTGATGATTTACAGTTTTTTGTAGATGAGTGTCCGGACGATCCTGCAATAGAGATTATTCAACACCAAATAGAAGAACTAGAAGATAATAATAAAACGCACCATTAAGAATAGGAATAATTATGGTTGAAACTCAAAGCGCATTAATTACAAATGATGCCGTTGTGCTTGGTTTGCTTGCTATTATTTTGGGGTTTATTTTTAAAACCTCAAACAGTGAGCGTCCAGCTTTAAAACGATTTTATAAATACGTACCTGCTTTATTACTGTGTTACTTTTTACCTTCGTTATTAAATACCTTTGGTATTGTAGATGGTAATAAATCTAATGTTTATTATGTGGCTTCGCGCTACTTACTACCAGCCTGTTTGATACTACTTACCATTAGTATTGATTTAAAAGCGATTATTAACTTAGGCCCTAAAGCACTTATTATGTTTTTAGTGGGTACTTTAGGCATTGTTATTGGTGGGCCATTAGCTATTTTAGTGGTGAGCGCATTTGACCCAAGTATTGTTGGTGGGCATGGCCCAGATGCCGTATGGCGCGGTATGACAACTGTTGCAGGTAGCTGGATTGGCGGCGGTGCTAACCAAGCATCAATGAAAGAAATGTTTGAAGTTGGTGGTGATATATTCTCAGTAATGATTACAGTAGATGTAATTGTCGCTAATATTTGGATGGCTGTTTTATTGTTAATGGCAGCAAATCATAAAAAGATTGATGCAGCGACGGGTGCTGATACAAGCGCAATTGAAGATTTGAAAAAGCGTGTGGAAGAATATCACGCAGAACATGCACGCATCCCAACTCTTAATGATTACATGACGCTGATTGCAATTGCATTTGGTATAACTGGCTTAGCACACTTTTGCGCTGACTTTTTGGGGCCGTACTTTGGCACTACTTATGAATGGGCAAAAGAATACAGCTTAAACAGTAAATTTTTTTGGCTAATTGTTATATCAACAACGATTGGTATAGGCTTATCGTTTACTAAAGTGAGGCAAATAGAAGCGTTTGGCGCTTCAAAAGTAGCTTCTAGCTTTTTATATATTTTGGTTGCATCGATTGGTTTACACATGAATGTAACCGCTATTTTCAATAACCCTGGGCTATTTTTAGTGGGTGCAATTTGGATGTTAGTGCATGCAAGCATTATGTTAATTGTGGCTAAACTGATTAAAGCACCGTTATTTTATATGGCAGTGGGTTCTCAGGCTAATGTGGGCGGCGCAGCGTCAGCACCTGTTGTCGCATCAGCGTTTCATCCGTCATTAGCGCCTGTTGGTGTCTTGTTAGCTGTACTAGGCTACGGTGTGGGTACTTATATGGCTTATATTTGTGGATTAATGATGCAAGCAGTTGCACCTTAAGGAATTTAAATGAAAGACCAAATTATTAAAATTAATGAAATTGAACTTGCAAACAATAAACCGTTTGTACTGTTTGGTGGTATTAACGTATTAGAATCTCGCGATTTAGCAATGCGTGTTGCAGAGCATTACGTAGAAGTTACGACGAAACTAAATATTCCTTATGTATTTAAGGCCTCATTTGATAAAGCTAATCGCTCTTCAATCAATTCGTACCGTGGTCCAGGTATGGAAGAAGGTTTAAAAATATTCGAAGAAATTAAAAACACGTTTAAAATTCCACTAATTACTGACGTACATGAACCGCATCAAGCTGCACCTGTTGCAGAAGTTGTTGATGTAATTCAGTTACCTGCTTTTTTAGCGCGTCAAACAGATTTAGTTGTGGCGATGGCTAAAACAGGTGCAATTATTAATGTGAAAAAACCACAGTTTTTAGCGCCACATGAAATGCGTCATATCATTACTAAATTTAATGAAGCTGGTAATAACAACGTAGCTCTTTGTGAGCGTGGTTCTAGCTTTGGTTACAACAACCTTGTGGTTGATATGCTGGGTATGGATGACATGAAGGCAATGGCACCTGTTATTTTTGATGCAACACATGCGCTACAACGCCCTGGTGGACGAGCTGACTCTGCTGATGGTCGTCGTGCACAAGCTGCAGAGCTTGCGCGTAGCGGTATGGCATTGGGTATTGCTGGTTTATTTATCGAAGCGCATCCAAATCCTAACGAAGCTAAATGTGATGGCCCATGTGCGCTAGCACTTAGTAAGTTAGAAGGCTACTTAACGCAAATGAAAGCGGTTGATGATTTAATTAAAAGTTTTGCCCCACTTGATACAAGTGCAAGCGATTTATAATTAAGCATGATGTTTATTAAAAAGCGACTCAGGTCGCTTTTTTTATGCCTTTAATATACACAAACTTATATGATGTATATAATCTCACGCATAAGAAAAACTAATTCTAAGCTTGGTTATTATGTCAAGACGGGTACCTCCATTAAACGCATTAAAAGCCTTTGAAGCGGCTGCACGCCATTTAAGTTTTACAAAAGCTGCAGAAGAGCTTTATGTAACGCAGGCGGCAGTAAGTCATCAAATAAAAACACTTGAAGAGCATTTAGGGCTGAAGTTGTTTTTACGTAAAAATCGCTCTTTATTATTAACTGAAGAAGGCCAAGGCTATTTTTTAGATATTAAAGAGATTTTTACTCAGCTTATTGATGCAACTGAAAAGCTATTAGCTCGTGGCGCTAAGGGCTCACTAACGGTAAGCCTAACCCCTAGTTTTGCTATTCAGTGGTTAGTGCCTCGTTTGAGTTTGTTTAATGAGTTACATCCAGAGATAGATGTGCGAATAAAAGCACAAGACCAAGATGAAAACTCACTCACGGATGACGTAGATATTGCTATTTATTATGGAAGGGGTCATTGGAATGGCGTACAAGCGTACAAGCTTCATACCGAATATTTAGTACCACTTTGTAGTCCTATGTTATTAAGCGGATTAAAGCCGCTTGATCAACCTAGTGATTTAGCGCATCACACACTATTACACGACACTACACGTAAAAACTGGAAAACGTGGATGAAAACCGCAGGCGTGCGTAACATCCAGGTAAATCAAGGGCCTATATTTAGCCACTCCTCTATGGTGTTACAAGCAGCGGTACATGGACAAGGTGTAGCAATTGGCAATAGTGTATTAGCTAAACCCGACATAGACGCAGGGCGTTTGGTAATTCCGTTTAATCATAGCCTAGAGAGTAAAAATGCGTATTACTTAGTGCTTCGTGAGTCGCAAACAGAGCTTGGTAAAATAGTTTCGTTTAAAGAGTGGATGCTGAGCTTAGTAGAGCATGAGCAAGAACATGAGTATTAATAATGATTGAATGGTTTAAAAGCACGGAGCAACCTGCAATAGCACAGTTTATATTTGCACATGGCGCAGGTGCTGGTAGCGATTCTGACTTTATGCAGCACATGGCAAAATTAATAAGCGAGCAGGGTGTTGATGTTGGTTTATTTGATTTTGAATATATGCAAATCGCTAAACAAACTAATAAACGCAGGCCTCCTGAGCGAGCACCAAAGTTACTTACTTATTATGAACGAGTGCTAACGAATGCGCAGCCAGATTTACCGTTATTTATAGGTGGTAAATCGATGGGCGGTCGCATGGCATCAATGCTTGCGTGCAGCACAGAGCAAAGACTTTCGGGTGTTATTGCATTTGGTTATCCATTTCATCCTCCGGGTAAGCCAGAAAAATTACGCACCGATCATTTTGCTGATATTGTTTGCCCTTTTTTAGTATTACAGGGCGAGCGAGATACATTTGGTACACGTGAAGAACTTCTTACTATGAAAATGCCAAAGCAGCCTTTGTTTACTTGGCTGAGTGATGGCGATCACTCATTAAAACCACGTAAAAAAAGTGGCGTAACTGAACTGCAAAATAGAGAAACAGCAGCGTTAAGTGCCGTTGAATTTATTAAGCAACAAATTGAGATACGTTAAGACTCGAGCAGGGGGTTAGATGATTAAATTATTTTTAATGACTGGTAGTATTTTTTGTATGCTTTCGGTGATGTTAGGTGCATTTGCTGCCCATGGTTTAAAAAGCCGCTTATCGGAGTATTCATTAGGCGTTTTTAAAACGGCTGCTGAGTATCAAATGGTACATGGACTTGCACTTATTGCGGTGGCTATTTTAATTAAATGGGGCATAAACCTGAGTTGGGCTGGTGGCTTTTTTATAATGGGCACACTACTTTTTAGTGGTAGTTTATATTTACTCGCTCTAACAGGAATGAAGTGGCTTGGGCCTATAACACCGCTTGGTGGGTTGTGCTTTATTATTGGTTGGATTGTTATTTTAGTGCAAGTTGCACGATTTAAGTTTTAAAGAGTTTAAGGGTTAATATGTCTAGTGTTGTGATTTTTTGTCGTAGTGGTTTTGAAAACGATGCCGCTGCTGAAATAACGTTTCATGCTGCAGAGCAAGGTTTTGCAGGGTATGTAAAAGCAAAACCAAATACAGGTTATGTTGTTTACGAATGTTTTGAAGCGCATCACAGCGATGAAATAATCAAAAAAGTTGATTTTAAAAACATGGTGTTTGCACGTCAATGGTTTGCCGGCACATTACTTGAAAACATGCCAGTAGAGGACCGTGTGAGCGCAGTAGTTGAAGCTGCTAAAGATTTTACATTATGCTCAGAACTGCGCGTTGAAACGCCAGACACAAACGAAGGCAAAGAGCTTTTAACTTTCTGTAAAAAAATCTCAACACCGCTTAAAAAAGCCCTCGAAAAACAAAATACTGTACTACGTGAGCCAAAAGCAAATCGCCCAGTAATGCATGTCATGTTTTTAACAAACAATACGGCTTATGTTGGTTACTCGTATAGCTTTAATAATTCTCCATTTTTCATGGGTATTTTGCGCCTTCGTATGCCAAGCGATGCACCGAGTCGCTCAACGTTAAAACTCGATGAAGCATTTAACGTATTTATACCTGAGCAACAACGCGAGTCACGCGTAGCTGCCGGTATGCGCAGTGTTGATTTAGGTGCATGCCCTGGTGGTTGGACTTATCAGCTTGTACGCCGTGGTATGTTTGTAAGTGCGATTGATAACGGCCCAATGAATGACGATTTAATGCAAACTGGGCAAGTTAAACATTTTAGAGCTGACGGTTTTAAATATCGCCCAGAAAAAAGAAATACTACTTGGTTAGTGTGCGATATGGTGGAAAAACCGACCAAAGTGACTACGCTAATGATTGACTGGGCAGTAAATGCATACGCAAAAGAGTTTATATTTAACTTAAAGCTGCCTATGAAAAAACGCTTTGATAGTGTTTATGAATGTCTTTCGATGATCAGAAAAGAGCTTGAGAAACAAGGTATCAATTACGAGTTGCAAGCTAAACATCTATATCATGATCGTGAGGAAATAACCGTTCATTTAAACGTTACTAAGGTGCCACAAAATTTGTATAGTTAATATGTAGAGGCTAAAAGTGGTAAAAAACAATATTAATAAATGGCTAAGTTTACTTTTTTTATCACTTTTAATCACAGGTTGTGGCGGGGGAGGCGAAAGTAGTGATACAACTACGCCCTCTGGTAACGCTGCGCCCAGTGTTACGCTTTCAGTTAGCAGTAACGTTATTACTTCTAATCAATCATTTACTATTACAGCGCTTGCAAATGATAGCGACGGACAAATTGCCAGCTATCAATGGCAACAACTTAGCGGGCCCGAGTTTACGTTTACCTCTAACGGTAACACGCTTACAGCCACTGCACCTAGTGTAACAACCGATACGACCTTTAGCTTTTCGGTTACAGTTACTGACAACTCAGGTGCTACTGCACAACAAGTTTTTTCAGGCACTATCACCTCTCAAAATAATGCTCCTACAGTTAATATAACAGGCCCAAGTAGTGCACTTGCCAGCACACAAGTTAGTTTAGTTGCTAACGCTCAAGATACAGATGGCACTATAAGTAATATTAATTGGATTCAGTCTGCTGGGGACAATATTGAGTTTTCACAAACTGATGGAGTCCTTAGTTTTACCGCCCCTAATGTATCTGAAAATACAACACTAGGTTTTAGCGTAACCGTAACTGACAATGCAGGTAAAAGCGCTCAAGCGAGTAAAACGGTTTTAATTAATCAAGTAAATAGCGCGCCAACAGTCATTGTTACAGGCCCTGAAGAAGCTGAAAAAGGTGACAGTGTAACCTTAGTTGCAGATGCACAAGACAGCGATGGTAGTATTAATAGCATAACTTGGCAGCAAATAAGTGGTCCTGTAGTTGAACTTACTCAAACACAAACAAGCATTAGCTTTAATGCGCCCACTGTTTCACAAAATACCAATGTTACATTTGTGGTTACTGTAACCGATGACGATAACGCTACAAATAGCGCTCAAAAAACAGTTGTAGTATTAGCACCAAACAATCCACCAACTGCAGATGATGTAAGTATTAGCGTGCAATATAATCAAGCCACAGAATTTAGTTTAGTAGTTAACGATGCCGATAACGATACCGTTCAGATTGATTTTGGTGATGATTTAAATGGTGCACAAATTAGTGTTATTGATGCACAAGCCTTACTTTTTAGCTACACGCCTCCTGCAAACAGTATCACTTCACAAAGCTATACGTTAACTGCGTCTGATTCAAAAGACACAACCGAATTTACCCTGAATATTACGGTGGTTGATTCAACGCCCGCTACAATTAGTAATGTAACACCCCAAAGTAATAATGACCCAGTTCTTGTAGATAGCCCTGTTAGTATTACATTTTCAGATATTATGCTAACGAGCACTTTAGCAGTTAATTCTAGTAGTGGTGCTTGTACAGGAAGTGTACAAGTGTCAGCAGATGATTTTACTACTTGCTTGGCCTTAAATATTGAAAGTTTGTCGGGTACTACTAGTGACACAAGTACTTATTTTCATAATCTAAATGTAAGCGCAAGCTTTAATGAAGATACCCAATATATTGTCCGTGTTACAGCTGATTTAACTAATTTTGATGATACGGCCATTGAAACGCAAACAGCTACTTCTTTTACTACCTCTAGCCAAGATATAAAAATAACGGAAGTTTCTTCTGTGCAATTTAGTAACGACTTACCTTGGATTGAAATTTATAACGGCACAGGGGCTGCTGTAAACTTACAGAGTTATTCGCTTAAATCCCGCAGTATTAATATGATTAATAGCTCGACTAGTGCGCAGACAACTTTTTCACTGCCCAATAAAGAGCTTGAAAATGGTGAGTACCTTATTTTACAAAGTAAGTTTGGAGATGATTTTTTAGTAAATGCGTCAGTTAACAACCCTAAAATAGCGCTTGTAGGTAATGCTAGTGATGAAATTAGACCTTATTGGTACATAAACGGTTTTGTAGAATTACTTAATAGTGCAGGTACACAAACAATCGACTTTGTAAAATTTGGTAACTCAGTACAAGAACCAGTAACGCCATCACAATGGCAAGGTAGTAACGCAGAGCAAATCATCTCCGAGCAAGGAGGCAGCTTAAAGCGCGATCTTAATGCGAAAGACACTAATCAAAGTACTGATTGGAGTTATTCTGTGTTTAACACACCCGCTGGGCCAAACAATATAAATTGCACAATAGATGATGATGAGGATGGTATTCCTGATTGCGCTGAGCAACAGGGTACAACATTCGCGGGTTTACCACTTTATGAGTGGGGGGCGCGTACCGCACAAAAAGATATATTTATTGAAGTTGATTATATGGACAGCAGTGATGTAGGTATTACTCCACATCGAACAGCACTTGAAAAAGTAGCCACTGTTTTTGCAGAAAAAGGCTATACAGTCCACTTTGACGTAGGTGATTTGTTTGATCAAAATACAAATACAGCACCGCAAAACTTTGATTTAGGTGGCGGAAATCTTGTCCCTTTTAATAGCTATACCCCGTTTGAATACGATTTAAGTAGCCCTAATTTATTTGCTTATAAAATGGAATATAGCGATATAACTCGCAGGCCCATTTTCCATTATTTATTAATGGCAAGTAGTGGTAACGAAGACGGTAGTATTAGTGGTTCGGGTATTGCTGAGATAAGCGGTAATGATTTAATGGTAACTATGGGGGGCTGGGGTTTAACGCTTGATACGCAAGTAGCAACCAATGTAACTTATAATTATCAAGCATCAACAATATTTCATGAGTTAGGTCATAACTTAGGTTTATACCATGGCGGTGATGAAGAAGTTAATTTTAAGCCTAATCATTTAAGCTCTATGAATTATTTATATCAATTAGCGGGTTTATCAACAATAGGTAATAACGAAGGCGATCGCTACTATGAGCGTTTTTACCCAGGCAATGCTAGTTGCGATATTGCACCAAATACTAATAGTCATTTAGGCTCTACGGATGATTTTATTATTGATTATTCAAATGGTAGTTCAGCAGATTTAAATGAAAGCACCATACTTGAAGTACAGGGGTTAAATAGAAATAGCTCACTACCAGTTGATTTTAATTGTAATGCAATTAACACCGAAAGCTTAACCAGCTTTGATACTAACCAAGATAATACAATATCAATACTGAGTGATGTAGATGAGTGGAGCATGCTTAATTTACAGTTTTATATGCAAAGTGCAGGTAATCGATTTGGCGTGCCAAATACAAATAACAGTAAGGTGCATAATTTACAAAGCTCGCCTGCTAATATTGAAACGCTGCCCAGTTATATAAAAGAAGCACAGCCAAGTAGTGCAATTATTGCTGAGTTAAAAGCAATTAAAGAGCAATAGTATGAAGCCAATGCTAAGCACTAAGTTTATTATCTTGAGTAGTTTTTTTAGCTTACTAATAGCGTGTAGCGATACTAACAATGCACGTGAGTGGTTACTAAAAAATGATAATTTGTATTATAAAAATACAGCTGTTGACTGGCGAATTGAATCAGTAAAGGGCTGTAATACATGCGTTATAAGCCAAGATGTTGTTTATCAGCCTGAAGGTATTAGTCGTTATAATACGTTAATGCAGAGCCAGAATTGGGTCGCGGTACATGAACTAAGTAAAATCAATGTCATTCGTTTAAAGATGCCAGACCAAACACCTTATTTATACGTAGAGCGTGTAAAAGGTCAAATACTAAAGCTGTTTGATCAGCAGCAAAACTTCCGTATAAAAATTGGTGAAGTTACAGCCGTTAATATTAATAATCAGCGCTTTAGTATTTTGATTAAAAAATTTGAAGAAGTAGATAAACAAAGCGATGCATTACCAAGGCGTGCATCGCTTGAGTTTATTGCTTTAAAAATAGATTAAAAAGCACCTTAGGTGCTTTTTAATCTAGAATGCGGTGTCCTTCGAATATTAAAAAAGTCAGCAACCTTTTAATTAACTGCGATATTTTGGACGATAGTTATCTACCCATAAACGTGTTGCACCGCACACTGCGACTGGCATAACTATTAAGTTTATAAAAGGGATAGCAGTTAACAACATAACAGCAAAACCAAATCCGTATGACAAACCTTGCTTAGATTTTAAATCGTCTTTCATTTGCTTAAAGTCAATTTTATGATTATCAAACGCATAGTCTTCGTATTGAACTGCGTACATCCAACAAGTAAATAACACCCATAGTATTTGACCAATGACCGGTAAAACCCATAACAATATAAAAAAGCCAATTGCGCGAGGAAGGTAGTAGCATAGTTTTGTCCACTCACGGGCAAGCATGCGAGGTATATCTTTAACTAGTTCGGCAAAGCCGTCATCGTTAATTTTTTGACCTGTTAGGTAAAGCTCAACTTTTTCACTCAAGAGCGCATTGAAAGGGGCTGCAATAAAATTAGTGATAACTGTAAAGAGCATACTATAGCTAAACAAAACAACTAATACAGCAATAGGCCACATTAGCCACTCTAACCAGCTTAACCACTCGGGGAGCATGTTGTTTATGTAGCTAAAACTATCACTTAACCAGCCAACTAAAAAAAACAGCGAGCTACCAAACAGCAAAATATTAATTAATAGCGGAATAAGGACAAAACGCTTTAGCCCTTTTTGGCTAATTAATTTAAACCCCGAAAAAAAGTATTCCATACCTTGTGTGATCTGCACTGTAACCTCAAAAAATATTTACCATTACTTATAGTATAAATAGCTTAAAAATTTTGAACAGTACTTTTAAGTAACAAAGTGTTAGCTTTAATATTGTGGTTTTGTTTATATAGTAACAATAGGTGTTCAGTAATATGCAACTATGATTATTTAAGACAGGCCCGATTATTTTTTGCCAATAAAATAAAAAACTTACTAATCATGACTATACTGAACTTTACTGCGTAAGAAAAAAGCGCTTGATTAAAGCTTTTGTTGTTTCAATGTGTATAAATAATACGGGTAAAGGAAAATGGGTACGGATAGGTTAAAAAAGTTATTATCTCACCAGCAAGGCATTTTATCTAAAATTGCATTAGGGGTACCTTTAAGTGAGGTGCTTACTGAAATTTGTTCATCAATCGAGCAGATTATTGATGATGAATCCGCTAGGTGTTCAATCTTATCAGTTAAAGGCCAGCAGCTTTTTCATTGCGCAGCTCCTAATATTCATCCAGAGTACTGTAGTTTGCTTAATGGAGTCTATATAGGGCCAAAAGTGGGCTCATGTGGTACTACTGCATTTTCGAAATCGCGCACTATTGTTGAAAATATCGAAACTTCACCGCTATGGGAGGACTTTAAAGACTTAGCACTAAAGTTTGGTCTTAAGTCATGTTGGTCAACGCCTATTTTCTCAACTCAAGCCGATTTATTAGGCACCTTTGCTATCTATCACAGCACTCCTAAATCACCATCAAAGCAAGATTTAGAGTTAATCGATTTTTTTGTGCACTTTTCTAGTATCGCTCTTGAAAAAAGTAACGAATTTAACAAAGCAAAACAGCTTCTCGCGAATTTACAGCAAAGTAATGAAAAGTTTAAAGCCTTCACTAAGGTAATGCCCGATCTCATCCTTATTTTAAGTGAAGAGGGAATTTATACCGATGTGTATGGAACTTCTAATGAGTTACTGCTTGATTCAAGCAAGGACCTTATTGGTCAAAGTGTTAAGGACCTGCTTTCTCAAGACGATGCACAAATGATAATGGACGTTATTAAAAAAACACTCTCGACCAACGAGACACAAATTTTTGAATATGAATTAGCTGTACCAAAGGGGAATATAGTTTTTGAAGGCAGGGCTGCTGCATTAGATCATTACCACCCCAATAGTCCTACAAAAAGGCACGTAGTATGGATGGCCAGAGATATTTCAATAAAGAAAAAGGCCGAACAAGAAGTACATAAGCTTGCCTTTTATGACCCATTAACGAATCTTCCAAATAGAAGAATGCTTAGCGACAAATTAAGCATGTGTGTGGAGAGTGTTAAGCGTGATAAAAATATAGGGGCGTTATTATTTTTAGACCTAGATAATTTTAAGCGTATTAATGATTCACTTGGGCACAGTGCGGGTGATGAAGTACTTGTGGAATTATCAAAAAGGTTAAGCGCAATAATAAAAGGCTCTGATACGTTGGCCAGAGCGGGTGGCGATGAGTTTATTATTTTACTAAAACACGTTGGAGAAAATACACAGCAGGCGAGCATCGAGTGCAAAATAGTAGCCAAAGAGATTCAAAGAGCTTTTCATGATAAATTTGAAGTGGGCAACCTTGCATTTCAAGTAAGCTGCAGCATAGGTATTTGTCTAATTGATAGCGTAAATGCGCAGGCAGGCAATATATTAAAATTTGCAGACACGGCTATGTATCGATCTAAAAATAAAGGGGGGAATAGCAGTAGCTTTTACGATCCAGCCTTACAAACACTGCTTGAAAAACAAACTGAACTAGAAACCGATATAGTCAGAGCGATTGCATCTGATGAGTTTTGTGCTTATTTTCAGCCTCAGGTAAATACGTATGGTGATGTTATTGGTGCTGAAGCACTCATTAGGTGGAACCATCCTCAAAAAGGGTTAATAGCGGCAAACGAATTTATACCAATTGCAGAGCAATACGGGCTTATTCAAAAACTACAAAATATTGTTTTACATGATATATGTATTTTAATAAACGAACTTAAAGCAGATAACATAATTGACGATTCGTTTAGTGTTTCAATTAATATTAGTCAAAGCCAGTTTAATTCATCAAATTTAAAAGGAGAGCTGTTTAGCACTATCAATAAATTTGATATTCGAGCGCAGCAAATTAAGTTAGAAATAACTGAGTCAATGCTCTCAAGCGATATAGATTATACAATTAGACAAATGAAAGAACTCATTGCCGCTGGCTTTTTATTTTCGATTGATGATTTCGGAACCGGTTACTCCTGCTTAGCGTACTTAAGTGCGTTTCCTGTTAAAGAATTAAAAATAGATAAAAGCTTTATTGATAAAATTTTAGATAGCACGGTTGGCTTTAATATTGCGCAAACAATTATCAGCCTAGGAAAAAGCTTAAACTTAGAGGTAGTTGCTGAGGGCGTAGAAACAACAGAACAATATGACTTACTTAAAAAAATGAATATTGACGCCATGCAAGGCTACTTAATTGCAAGGCCGATGGATAAAGAAGGCTATGCAAAATGGCATAGCGCTAATACTAATGCGCAATAATACTTGAACACTACTATTTATTAATTAGTAATAATTTAGCAAAATTTACACACTTGCTAGGCCACTTTTGCTCTTTTAGCTGGTGAAATGTCATAACCCATATGCTAAATAAGGAGTAAAGATTTTTTAATTAAACAATGCTAAGCTATGACCGCTTAAATATATTATTTAAAGCTTAATAAACTTATAACAATGAATGGAAGCTTTATGCAGTTAGTCGATTTGAACCCGAATGATCCCGACGTGGTAAATGTATTTGATGATATAGACCGGCTTATAAACTCTTTATACCCTGTTGCTACCGCACAGTCTCTGGAGTTAAACGAATTAACCTTACCTAATGTGTACGCTATTGGTTTAAAAACTGAAGAAGGTATTATTGCCTGCGGTGCGATTGTAGAGAAATTTGATACTCAGCCTTATGGCGAAATAAGACGTTTATATGTAAAACCAAGTCATCGTGGTAAAGGGCTATCAAGACGTATTATGCAGATTTTATTGCATCAAGCTGGCGAAAAAAAAATCCCGTTAATACGCTTAGAAACAGGCCCAAAACAAATAAAATCAATCAATTTATATGAAAATTTAGGCTTTAAACGCTGTAGCAGTTTTGGCTCATATGTAGATAATCCACAAAGTGTTTTTATGGAATTAGGGCTTAGTAAATAAGTTCATTAACGCTGCGACATGTTAAAGCTTAATGTGTCGTAAATATCTGCCTTCATTATTATCTTGTAATAAAAGTCATACTCAAACTAGTAACTATAAAAGCAGCTTTTATAGTGATGCAAAAATACTTCACTGTTTTTAACACCTGTCTTCGTATAAAATCTGCCTCGATAATTAGTGACTAACTTACAAAGCGAGAATTTTTATCTTTTCTAAAAGTAGCAATAAACAAATGAGCGAAATAACAGTAGTAACCCACAATGGTAATTTTCATGCAGATGACGTTTTTAGTATTGCGGTACTTAGGCATGTTTTGCCAACGTTTAAATTGGTACGCACACGCGATAAAGCGCTTATAGAAAGTGCCGACTACGTAATAGATGTAGGTGGGGAATACGACCCTGAAACTAATCGCTTTGATCATCATCAACGTGGTGGTGCAGGCGAGCGAGAAAATGGCATTCCTTTTTCATCATTTGGTTTAGTGTGGAAAAAATACGGCTTAGCACTGTGTGATGATAACCAGGCCGTTGCTGATAGAGTGGATTCAGGCTTAGTTTCAACTATTGACGCCATTGATTGTGGTCATGTTGAAGGTGTATCAAAAGGGATAAGCTTGAGCCAAACAATTTCAATGTTTAACCCTACATGGGAAGAAGAAAGTAACTTTGATACCTGCTTTGATGAAGCCGTTGAATTTGCAGCTCGCATGCTCATTCGTTTTATCGCTTCAGCTCACGGTAGTGTTAATGCAAAAGAGATTGTCGCCAAAGCAATTGAAAGTGCAGAAGATGCTAGAGTAATCGTGCTTGAAAAGTACACACCGTGGAAAAAAACAGTGCATATTTTATCAAGTGAGGCGCTATACATGGTTTACCCATCGCATTCTGGGCAATGGATATTACAAACAGTACCCGTTGAGCCTGGCTCGTTTGAAGATAGAAAACCGCTTCCTAAAGCGTGGTCTGGTTTATCTGATCAAGCGTTTGTAGATGAAACAGGTATTGCCGATGCCGTGTTCTGTCACAACGGTTTATTTATAGCGGGCACTAAGTCGTTTGAAAGTACAATGAAACTTGCCACTATGGCGCTTAGCGAATAACAACGCACTAAGCATAACAATTTATATAGATTGTTATGCTTGCGCGGAGCATTATGTTTGAATTAAAAACAATCGCACTTTTTATTATTACAGCCTTAGCTGAAATAGTGGGGTGCTATTTGCCCTACCTTTGGCTAAAACAAGATAAAAGCATTTTACTTTTAATTCCTGCAGCGTTAAGTTTGGGACTATTTGCATGGTTGCTATCTTTACACCCTACTGCAGCAGGGCGGGTATATGCAGCTTATGGCGGCGTATATATTTGTGTTGCGCTATTATGGTTATGGGTTGTAGATGGCGTAAAGCTTACTATGTGGGATATTATTGGTGGTCTAGTTGCACTGCTAGGTATGGCTATAATTATGTTCGCCCCAAAAAGTGCATAGCTAGCTTATACTCAATTAATCGAATTCGCTTATACACTACTGCAATTTCCTACTTTCAATACCACAGGCAATACCTAACGCTACATATGCGCCAAGTCATGATTGAAGCTGGTGGATGTATGCTAAACGTTTTTGACGTGCAGTTTTTATTCACTTTGCAGAATACATAGGTATTACTTGGTCACAACACGCAGCCTCAACTGTGAGTAATTGAGGTGTTGAGAACGTCTTGCTCTAATCCATCAAAAGTAAATTTTATAAACAAAGTAACTCAAGATGAATTTTATTGAACGAGCTAATTCATTTTTACTAATAAAATTTATAATGAGTCATTTAAAAATAGCCATTTTTTATAACTTTTCTTATCTTTAAAAATCATTAAAGTCCTGTTTTATATATGCCAGCGGGCAATAGTTGTTTGGTTATTTTTTTAACATCAAAAATCACTCGTTACGAGTAAAAATACTTGTTGGACTTGAATCTCTATTTTTCTTTTAATGCGCGGCACTAGCCGAGTCGGCATTAATTAAACAAAAGAGAAAGATAAATGAAAGAGACAACATCACTAGAACAAGCTCGCACGAGCTACAATGTTCGTCATTGGAGCCAAGGTTTTTTTGGTATTAATGATCAAGGTGATGTGTATGTTGCGCCCAAGGCTCATGCCCCAGAGCAAACCATTGCACTAACAGATATCGCAAAGCAACTACAAGATAAAGGTTTAAGCTTACCAGCCTTAGTTCGTTTTCCGCAAATTTTACACCATCGTGTACACAGCTTATGCGGCGCATTTAATACTGCGATTGAAAACTATGGTTACCCTAAAGACTACCTATTAGTTTACCCAATAAAAGTAAACCAACAACGTGAAGTGGTTGAAGAAATAGTAGCAAGCCAAGCACAAGTAGAAAAAAAACAACTTGGTTTAGAAGCCGGCAGCAAGCCTGAATTACTAACGGTACTAGCACTGGCTGAAAAAACCAGCGCTGTTATTGTATGTAATGGCTACAAAGATAAAGAATACGTACGTTTAGCACTTATTGGCGAAAAGCTAGGTCATAAAGTGTATATCGTACTTGAAAAGCTTTCTGAGCTAGACATGGTCCTTAGCCAAGCAAAAGAGCTTAACGTAAAACCACGCATTGGTATTCGTGTACGTTTAGCGTCGCAAGGTAAAGGTAAGTGGCAAGCGAGTGGCGGCGAAAAATCAAAATTTGGTTTATCTGCATCGCAAGTTTTACATGTAGTTAATCGTTTAAAAGGCGCAAACCAGCTTGATTTATTGCAGCTTGTGCATTTTCACTTAGGGTCACAAATGGCGAACATTCGTGACGTACGTTTAGGTGTAAGCGAAGCTGCGCGTTTTTACTGTGAGCTACGTAAATTAGGCGCAGAAATTGATTGTCTTGATGTAGGCGGTGGTTTAGCTGTTGATTACGACGGCACGCGTAGTCAGTCGCATAACTCTATGAATTATAGTTTAGCTGAATATGCGAATAACATTGTGTACACCATTGGTGATACATGTAAGCAATATGAGCAACCAATGCCGACTATTATTTCTGAGTCGGGTCGTGCGCTTACGGCGCATCATGCTGTGCTTATTTCTAATGTTATTGGTACTGAAAGTTACACGCCAGAAGAGTTAGTAGCGCCAGCGGCAGATGCCCCCCTGTTATTAAAAAACATGTGGGCATCGTTTGTACAGTTAACTGATTTAACGGATGACCGTGCATTAATTGAGATTTATCACGACAGCCAAGGTGATTTAGCTGAAGCGCATAACCAATTTGCACTCGGGTTATTAGACTTATCGCAACGTGCATGGGCTGAGCAAATTAATATTCGTATTTGTTATGAACTCAACAAGCACATGGATAATAAAAACCGTTTTCATCGTCCGATTATTGACGAGTTAAACGTACGTTTAGCCGATAAGTTTTTTGTAAACTTCTCGTTATTTCAATCCCTTCCAGATGCATGGGGCATTGATCAAGTGTTTCCGGTATTGCCATTAAGTGGCTTGACTGAAGCGCCAAAAAAACGTGCCGTATTACTTGATATAACCTGTGATTCAGATGGCGCACTTGAGCATTATGTAGATGGACAAGGTATTGAAAGCACATTACCAGTGCCAGAATTTAGTGCCGATAAACCTTATTTAATGGGCTTTTTCTTGGTGGGTGCTTATCAAGAAATTTTAGGTGACATGCATAACTTGTTTGGCGATACGCACAGCGCAATTGTCAATATGGATGAGCAAGGCGTTGCAAGTATTACCGAGATAAACCAAGGTGACACTGTGGCCGATATGATGCGCTACGTACATTTAGATGTTGAAAGTTTTCAGCAATCATACGAGCAGTTAGTAAGCACTAAAATTGAAAAACACGAACAGCAAAGCGTTTTAGACGAGTTGCAAAGCGGCCTTGATGGCTACACTTATTTAGAAGAGTTATAAGCAATGTCGACTTTGTTTGGTCACGCAGATCACTCATTGTACTCAAATGGGATGACGTTTTTACGTCGTCCTATGGTGCAAAACATTAATGCAATTGATGCAGACGTAGTGGTTTTAGGCTTACCGTTTGATTTAGCGACCTCGGGCCGCCCTGGTGCGCGCTTAGGCCCTGATGCAATTCGTCGTGCATCGGTTCATTTAGCATGGGAAGACACTAAATACCCGTGGACGTTCCCGTTGTTTGAGCGCTTAAAAGTGGCAGACGCAGGGGACTTTACTTACCCTGTCGGGGATCCTGAGTATTTTACTGCGCAACTAGAAATGGCTGCGGATCAAATACTTCGCCAAGGTAAAACACTATTAGGTTTAGGGGGCGATCACTTTGTAACGCTTCCGCTATTACGTGCTCATGCAAAAATACATGGCAAAATGGCGTTAGTGCATTTTGATGCGCACACCGATACTTATAGCAATGGCTCGCGATTTGATCACGGCACTATGTTTTATCATGCACCAATGGAAGGGCTGATTGATGTTGAGCACAGTATACAAATAGGTATTCGTACCGACTTTGATCAAAGTAAACATGAGTTTGCTGTGATTGATGCAATGCAAGCCAATGATTTACATGCAAATGAAATTGCAGCGCAAATACTTGAGCGAGTAGGTGACCTACCTGTTTACTTAACGTTTGATATAGATTGTTTAGACCCTGCGTTTGCGCCTGGTACAGGCACTCCTGTGTGTGGTGGTTTAACGTCAGATAAAGTACTTAAAGTACTGCGTGCGCTAAAAGGCATAAACATGGTAGGTATGGATGTAGTAGAAGTATCACCTTCGTACGACCAAAGTGAGCTTACCGCTATTGCTGCAGCAACCATTGCGAGCGAATTACTGCATTTGTGGACGCATAAAAATAAGTACTAATTAAATAACTTAAGTACTACAAAAAAGGGTATGCGCTTGCATACCCTTTTTTTATTTAGAGGTATCGATTATTCAACTGCTTAATTTCTTTTAACCAAATAACGCTTAGACCAATAAGAGGCAGGTTAGTAGTTACAGGGTTAAATGCTTCAATAAGCAATTGTGGCTGCATTACAACTACAGCGAGTAAAAGCCCCATAAGCGCCAATATATTTAAAGCTACCAAATGCTTATGTTTATAAAATACAAATAAACACACGCCAAATATAATTTCACCAATTCCCGCTGAACGTGTAATTAAATCAGACACCTGTTCAGAATAGCCCGCACTGCCAGTCATTAATTTTTCAAGCGGTGCAATATGATAAAGCTTTGGAAAAAAGCCGTGGTATATCCAACTTAAACTCACTATGTAGCGAGTAAGTTGAATATAACCGCGATTATTTCCTAGCATTGTCAATACGCTCTTGTGCACTTGGGTGGCTAGACAAGTACTCTAAAAAGTCATTTACTTTTTCTAGGTGTTCGTTTTCGCTGGTATGGCTTTCTTGCAGCGCTTCTATTGCATCAGCAAAATCATTACTCGAATACCCAAGTGACTCTAATTGAATGAGTGCAAAGGTATCTGCCTCGCGTTCCATATCTCGTGAAAATCCTTGCTGAGCAAATGATGCGCCTGTACCTAACGCAACCTCTGCAACCCCTTCTAAATCACCAAATACAACCGCTAGCACAATCGTACTTGCGGCAGATTGTGCTGTAATACGTACGCTATGCTGGTGGACTACATGGCCCATTTCGTGTAGCAATACCGCTTTTAGTGCATTGGGTTTATCGGCAAGTAAATTTGCTAAATCATCTGTGACCACGATACGGCCATGGGGTAGTGCAAACGCATTAGCACCAAAGCTGTCGGATTTATAAAACGATAATCTATACACCGATTGATCAAGCGATAACGCATTAAGCATACTTGTAAAATGCGCTTGTACTTTAGCTTGCTGCTCTGCGGGCAGCTCACTTGGATCAAGCGCAATCTTTTTAATTAGTGTAAAACTTTGCTCCCCCATTTGTTCTACAACATTACGTGGCAGGGTATCAACACTGTAAACAGCAATGGCGGGTACTGCTTTATAAAGTACTAACCACATAAAAAGCGGTGTAAATATTACTGCGGCTAAAATTGCCCATTTACTTTTTTCAAGGCGTTCCATTACGTGGTGGTTATTTTCTTTAAATGGCCATCTGTAACTTACATCTTGAGGAATAAAACGACTGCCATCTTCAAAGTTTAATTCGTCGGCAAGTCCTGCCATCCCCGAACTTAATTTTAGACTTGAGATTGCGTGGCGAGCTATAACGTGTTCATCGTTAATAACTTCAATGTGTGTGTCGCTAATAGTGGCAACACACACTTGATAGTTACTCGATGCGATGGGGAAAAAATGTCCCTTTACATGCATGGTGAGCTCTTAAGTTAGAGAAAGGTCAATATCAAATACGTTTGCAGCTTCTTCAGCAAATGATGATTGCTGTTCTTGCGCGGTATCGATTAGGTTTAATGCACCAGGATAAATAGTGACGTTAGTTACATCAGCGAGCATTTTTGATGTACGTACTTTTGTCCATGGGTATGCAAGCCCTAAAGAAAATACAATAGCCAACATATTAGTTAATAGTAAAACAGCGAAAGGAATTGGTTTTAGCTCTGATTTAAATGTAGCAACGCCTTCAAAATGGCTGTTATCAAAAATGTGATTTCTAATAGCGGCGTGCCATACAGCAGAAACAATGGCAATCATTAGCACATAGGCAATCATCATAAAGATAGGAAGCATAACCATCGCTGCAGAGTTTTCTAAATTTTGTTGGTTTTCAATATCTACTAAGTTGAGGCCAAATAATCCTAAAATCCCCATAAATACCACCATGGTGATAGAGCTCACTACAAAGCAAATAAGCGCTGTTAGGTAATAGGTTTCGCCTTTAAGATTTACAGTAAGTGGTTTATCGCCATAACTAATATTGCTATGGATATAGCTATCAATACGTTTTATAACGTAAGGCATTAATAAATAAAGCGTAAATATGCTGGCAATAGGTAAAAGTATAAAGTTAACAAAGGCTTCGCCATAGCTGCCTTTAAAAGCAAAGCGAACATTACGATGGCGGGTCATGCGCAGATTAAAACGTAAACCTTGGTTAATAATCCATGGCATTAAAAAGATAAAACCAAGAGCAATAAATAGGCCTAAAATAGGCATAAAGCTAATTGAAAATGTGTAAATAAAAAATACAACAACCGCTAAAATCCGACCTTTTAAAATTTGTATTGGTGTTGCCAGGTAGTCAAAACTATGGCCATCTATACGGGTGTGGCCGTAAAAATAGCGATGCGTACGTACTTTAGCCCACGCCGAATATATGCCAAGCGTAATAACGCTAAGTAATATATTTACAATCCAAATTCCAAAAAACTCACCACCTTTACCACTAAATTGCACTTTTCCGCTAAAAATTGGTTCAGCAGGTTCATTTATTGGTGGGGTTGTTTCAGATGGGGTAGGGTGTATTGATTCCATTAAATTATATCCATGTTGTTTTTTTGTTAATTTACCCATTTTTAGTGCAAAATTCAATGTTTATAATTATCCAACCCTTCTGCAAACAGCTATAAATAGGCGTTTTAAATATTGAGTTAAATACTCTAATACTTTTTTATAAACAAACCTCGCTGGTTTATTTATTTGGCTGGTAACTGGGGTCTTTAGCTTATTAATATGCGATTTAGCTACTATACATACTTAGTGCTGCTTAAATGTAATGGCATTAATTATGTATTAAGCACACCTACGTACAATTAAGCTAATTGATTTATATGCCAAAATAATAGATTGTAAGAGTAGTGCGGATGTAAATTTATTTAGGTTTTACAGCTTTTATCATCGCTTTAAATAACATTAGGATATTTATTATGTTCCAAGCAGTCGTGTTAGGGGGATTAGAGTTTAGCCCGCTGATTGTTTACTTCCCAATAGCATTTATTTTAACGGCGTTGACTCGTTTTGCTTTGCATCGACTAGATTGGCATGACCGTATTTGGAAAGTGGCTTGGTTTGAGGTGTCACTATTTGTTTGTTACTTGGCACTCGCCGTCTATTTATACCAATTTGCTTAATTAATTGAGCTATTTTGAGGTAAGAAAACCGTGTCGATAACAAGGCAAAAATTTCGTTATTTAGTTGTTCTATATCAGAAATTTTTAACACAGTTAGCGTCAGGTTTAAGCCCTCAAATTACTCAAGTATTATTGCGGGTTGGTATTACTAAGTGGAAGATAAATTGAATGATTAAATATCTGCGTATTACTTTTACTATCTTGGTTGTTATAGCTGCGGTTTTTGCTGGGCGTTGGGTATGGACTGACTACATGCATACTCCTTGGACGCGTGATGGGCGTATTCGAGCCGATATTGTCACGGTTGCTCCAGACGTGTCGGGTTGGGTAACTGCTTTAAATATTAAAGATGGTCAAAACGTACAAAAAGGCGAAGTACTTTTTAATGTTGATAAAAAGCGTTATCAAGCAGCGCTTGATAAAAGTAAAGCAAACACAGAAAACGCATTGTATACATGGGAACTTGCTAAACATAAATACGAAAGACGTGTTGAGCTAAACACTCAACAGGCAATTAGTGAAGAAACGCTAGAATCAACACGTATTAATACTAAAATTGCTGAGGCAAATTATAACCTAGCCAAGACAGAGCAAACAATTGCGCAGTTAAATGTTGATAGAACTAAAATTGTTGCGCCTGCATCAGGGCAAATAATTAATTTGAATTTACGCCAAGGTAACTATGTTGCTCAAGGCACACCTGTTTTTGCTATTGTTCAGTCAGATTCATTTTATGTAACGGGTTACTTTGAAGAGAGTAAAATACCGCTTATTTATCCTGATCAAAAAGCTAAAATAGCCCTTTTAAGTGGTGGTAAGCAATTAACAGGGCATGTAGTGAGTGTAGGTAAAGCCATTGCAAATACGAATACACAAAGTAACGGTCAGCTTTTACCGCAAGTGCAACAAACATTTAATTGGGTGCGTTTATCGCAACGTATTCCTGTTGATATTAAGTTAGATTCGTTGCCCGAAAATACACAGCTTAGCGCAGGAATGACCGCCACTATACATCTCGCTACACGTTAAGGGGAATACAGTGGGCGTTGTATTACAAAATTTGTTTTTTCCTAAAAAACAGGCAATTATTTTTGCGACTAAGGGCGTTATAGCCATGGTGATGGCGCTCACTATTGCTATGTCGCTTAATCTTGAAAGGCCTTATTGGGCGTTAGTCTCGGCTATTTTTTTGCAATTACGCCCGCAAAGCGGATTGGTTATTGAAAAAGCAATATGCCAAATAATAGGCACCATAGTGGGCGGTTTATTTGGCATATTGCTTTTAACTCAGTTAATTCTCTACCCTTATTTAGCGCTCGGTGCACTGGCATTATGGTTGGGGGTGAACTCTTCGTTATCGGCAATGGTACGCCAAGCAAACTTTGTGTATGCGTTTGCTATGGCCGGTGTAACAGCCGCCATTATTGTGCTTTTAGTCATGGTTACTCCGGCAATGGTGAGCAGCCAAAGTATATTTGATATTGCACAAGCGCGAGTAAGCGAAATAATAATAGGTTCTGTATGTGCTGGGCTTGTGAGTCATCTATTTTGGCCTGTAAAGGTTAAAAATTTACTACAAGTACAAGCGCGGTCGGTTATAAATCAAACGTTACATTATTTAGTTATTGAGCTTGATTCTAAGGGCTCGCACGAAAACCGTCACCAGCAAATAGATGGCATTATGGCAACATTGGGATCAATAAACGAAGATTCCAGCGCAGTAAGGTACGAAGGACCAAAAGGTCCAGGGCGCTCGCGTGCTGCAAATCAGTTGTCGCAAAAAGTACTTTCTTTATTGGCCTTAATTCAAATAATTGGCCGCCTACAGCGAAACCACGAAGACCTTATTACACCAACTTTAGATAAATTAATAAGTAAACTTAAGCACGTATTTGCGCAAATTAAAGAGTCTGACGATTTTGATTACTGCGCCGAACAAGTTAAAACGCTGCGTAAAGAGCTAACCGACTATAGAGCAAATACGGTGTGTGATTCGCCATTTGAATCTCAGATGCTCAATGTGAGCTTAGAAGTAGCAGCCGACTTAACAATTTTACTACGCGCATACAGAGCGTTAGAAGAGCGTGATAATACATTATTAAATGCACCCAGTATGCTTACATATCGCGACCCATTAGCTGGCATTATTGTTGGATTTAGAACTGCTTTGGTATTTTCTATCGGCGCATTTATTTGGATTAATACAGGCTCTTCTGCTGCATTATTAATTATGATTTTACCGGTCATATTTTCGATAATGTTGGCGAGAATACCGTTAGCTATTTTACAGGTGGTAATAAAGCGTTTATTGGTAGGCGTGGTGGTTGCTGCTATTGTAACTATTTTTTACGCACTCAATTTATTATCACAAAGTGGTGGGCAATTAGAAATATTGCTACTTGTATTAGCAGGGCCTTATTTTTTGGGTTTACTGCTGCTAGCTGATCAACAAACATTGCCATATGGCTTGGGGTTTTGTATCCCATTTACGATTTTGGTAAGACCCAGTACCGATATGAGCCTTGCGTTTTCAATCGATTACACACTTAGCTCTGCAATGGCAATCTTTGCGGGGGTGAGTATTTTATTTTGGATTTTTCAGTTATTTACAGGACCAAGTGTACAATTACTTGTTCATCGTGTTTTTAAGGCCACTTATAAAGATTTACTCGAAATAAATAACCATCCAACCCCAAGTATTTGGTATAACCGCCGCATGGCCGATAGGTTAATTCGCCTAACTAATTACGATCAAGGTTCACACTCACGCGTAATTACTGATCTTGCACTAACCGCTCTAAATTTAGGGCATGCGTCGGTACGTTTAAACTCAATTTGTGAAAATTTGGCTGGTAATACAAAGCTAAAGTATTTAAATGAGTGGCAGCGTACATTAGCCGATGCATTTATGTTGGCAACCAAGGGCAAGTTTAATAATAAGTTTAAGCAAGCGTCAGATAATCTTTATGGGGAATTGGCTCAGACGGTGGACGATTCAAATCAATTAGAGGCAATAAAAGGCATGTTTATTCGCATTAATCTGACCTTTGAAAGAAGTGCGAGTAAGATAAATTAGCCCCATTCGCTGCTTTTCGAGTTCAGATGTTATAGTGAAATCTGTTATACTTGCTGGATAATTTTATGGGGCTGTTATGATTTCAAAAAACCAACTCAAACTTATTCGCCAACTTGGCCAAAAAAAGTACCGAAAGCAATATAATCAATACCTTGTACAGGGTGAGAAAAACGTACTTGAGTTATTAAACAGCCCATTAAATGTGGTTAATATTTTTGCTACAAACGAATTTATAAATGCGTACCAAGTTAAGTATCCGCAAGCTAACTTTATAGAAGCTGATGAAGAGACCCTCACCAAAGCCAGCACGCTAGTTAGCAATAATGCAGCCATTGCTATTGTTGATATGCCAAAGGCAGCTTTACCACAAGCAAGTGGTTTAATACTCGCACTTGATGGCGTATCAGACCCTGGTAATTTAGGCACAATAATAAGAGTGGCAGACTGGTACGGTATTAAACATATAGTAACTAGCACCGACAGCGCAGACGCTTACAACCCAAAAACAATTAGCGCCACAATGGGCTCATTTGTAAGGGTATCGGTAAGCCAAGTAGATTTACCTGATTATCTACAGTCTTTAAATTTACCTGTTTACGGTGCTTTTTTAGATGGGCAAAGCGTGCATAAAACCCAATTTATGAGCTCAGGCGTTTTACTAATGGGTAGTGAGTCGCATGGAATACGCGAGACATGTGCAAAGTTAGTAACTAATAAAATCACCATTCCCGCTTTTGGTGGTGCAGAGTCGCTTAATGTTGCAATGGCGACCGGTATTATTTTAGATAATTTTAAACGTCAAGCTTAACAATTTAACTGTTAATGAGTTAAATTGTTTGTAATCAATAACAATAATAATCGGTAATAACAATAAGATGCGCTTAAGCACTATTAAATTAGCGGGCTTTAAATCGTTTGTAGAGCCCACTAAAATTCCATTTCCTGATCAAATGACGTGTGTTGTTGGCCCCAATGGCTGTGGCAAATCTAACGTTATTGATGCAGTACGATGGGTGCTAGGTGAAAGCTCTGCTAAAAACCTGCGTGGCGATGCCATGACCGACGTTATTTTTAATGGCTCAACTAATCGAAAAGCCATATCACAAGCCTCTGTAGAGCTTGTTTTTGATAACGATAAAGGAAGTCCTTCAAACACATTTGCCGATCGAAACCAAATTGCTATTAAGCGTTTAGTAACGCGCGACGGACAGTCACTGTATTTTTTAAATGGCAGTAAATGCCGTAAGCGCGATATTACCGATATATTTTTAGGCACCGGTCTTGGTCCACGTAGTTACGCAATTATTGAGCAAGGGATGATCTCGCGCTTAATAGAGAGTAAACCACAAGAGCTGCGCGTATTTTTAGAAGAAGCCGCAGGCGTTTCTAAATACAAAGAGCGCCGCCACGAAACACAAACTCGTATAAAAAGCACTCGCGAAAATCTTGAACGTTTGTTAGATGTGCGTAAAGAACTACAAAGCCAGCTCGATAAATTGGCTGTGCAGTCGGTTGATGCAAAAAAATACCGCGAATTAAAAGCACAAGAACGCATGCTAAAAGGCCAAATTGCCGTTTTAAAATGGCAAAAGTTACATCAGCAGCAACTTGAAAAAAGTGCCCAAATTAAAAAACTTAATGATCAAATTTTGTTTTTTAAAACCGCTAACTCAGGGCATGACGATGTACTTGCAAGCTTAGAAGGGCAAGTACAAGCCCAGCAAGATAAACTAAGCGATGCACAGCATCAGCAACATGTAATACACACCGAGCTTACTCGCGCTGAGCAACAACAAATCAATGTAAAGCAGCAAACCCAAACGCTTAAACAAAGTTTAATTAAATTACAGCAACGCCAAATCCAAAGTGCTGAGGTAAAATCGCAGCAGCAAATTGTGTGCGAGCAACTTAATGAAGCCCTGCAAGAGGCAAGTGAAAACGCCTTAGTATGTGAAGAGCAAGTTAGTGGGTTAACGCATGAACTTGAGGAATTATTAGCACTTAAGCAGCGCCACCATACTCATTGGCAAGCTTTGTGTGAGCAACAGCAACAGCTTAATAATAACGTGCAACTACATAGTAGTCACATTAAACAAACTCAGCAGCAAATTGATCATGTTAACGAACAAATTGATCAGTTAACTGTTCAGCTTAACGAGCTACAAAGTAGTGATGTAGAGCAACAGTTAATACAGCAAACACAGCAAACACAAACATTAACTCAAGAGCTTGCCGCTAAACAAACAGCACATACGAAGTGCACTGCTAAGCTTGAGGTGCAAAATGAGCTTGTTAATAACTCACAAAAACAATATTCGACGCTCACTCAAACAATAAACGAGTTAAAAGCCAGTATAACGGGGCTTAAAAGTACATTAGGGCTTGATGAGAAAAGTGAACGTACTAATGGTTTGTTTAATCAGCTAAGTGTTAAAGAAGGCTTTGAGCTTCTAATAGAGCAAGCACTTAAATCTTTAGAGCATTTAAATGTAAGTGAGCAGCAAGCTGATAACAGTGTTTGGCCAAATAGTGATAAAAGTGTGCCAACAAATAGCTTAGCTACATATATAACAAGCGGTGTTTATCCAGAGCATTTAGCACGTATTGCTTATAGTGAAAGCGGTGATTTAGAAATACTAAAAGATAGTTTTTATACAGCCGTTATGGATAAAAACGGTGCTTTATATGGTCGTAATTGGCATGTAAGTGCTGAATGTAATGCAGAAAACTCATTACTGTTAAAGCATAAGCAATTGCAAGATAAAGCGCAGCAATTAAATAATACCGAGGACGAGTTACAACAAGTAACACACACTCGTGACGAACATACAGCTGAGCAAATAAAGTTAGTTAACGAGCAAAGCGAGCTAAAAGAAGCCATACATGAGCTTGCGCAAAATATAGCGGTAGCCAGTACGCGCAGCGACATGCTTGTGCAGCAAGTAGCACAATTTAAGTTACAACTAGAAAAGCTACAGCAACAAAAACAGCAATTAACCGCTCAGCTTTTACAATTAAATACCGTGCTTGATGAGCAAACAGAGCAATTTGAAGTGTTAAATGAGCAGCAACTTAACTTAGCGGATGAAGTAGACGCTGCAAATAGCTTGCGCTCACAAAGTGATAAAAGTTATAGCGAAGCATTAAGCATGCTTGAGCAATATAAAACACAAGCACATAAGGCAACGCTCTCAGAGCAAAAGGCACGCAGTGAATGGCAGTTAAGCCAAACCAAATTGAGCCATGCAGAGCAAGAGCACGTTAGTGCATCAGAAGGTGCGCAAGAACTACTTAGTGAAATAGAAGAGCTGCTGATACCAGAGCAAGAACTTAGCGATAAAATTACGCAGCTTTTAGCACAGCATCAAAAAGGTGAGCAGGCATTAGTATTGCTACAAAAAGAATTAGCTCAGGCGAAAGAGAGCTTAAACACTAAGCAAATAAGCCTTAAAAATTCACAAGGTGAGCTGGTGGGCTTGCAAGAGCAGCACCAAAAGCTAACAATTGAAGAACAAAGCTTAGTAATAAAAGCGCAAGTTGCGCTTGAGCCATTAGAAGAGTTGAGACAAAGCTTAAAAGCAATACTTGATGAATTACCAGATTCATTAAATTTAAGTGCAGCACAAAATCAGTTAACAGGATTTACTAATCAGTTAGATAAATTAGGTGCAGTAAACTTGGCGGCAATAGAAGAGTTTGATTTAGCCAAAGCACGTAGTGATTATCTTGATAATCAATTAGATGATTTAACAAAAGCGTTAAGCACCCTTGAAGGTGCAATTCGTAAAATTGATAGTGAGACCAAAACACGCTTTAAAGCGACGTTCGATCAAGTTAACGAAGACTTTGCTGAGCTATTTCCTAAAGTTTTTGGTGGTGGGAGCGCGTATTTAGAATTAACCAGTGACGATTTACTCGAAAGTGGTGTTAGTATAATGGCACGACCACCGGGTAAGAAAAATTCAACAATTCATTTGTTAAGTGGTGGAGAAAAAGCGCTGACCGCATTATCATTAGTGTTTTCTATATTCAGGCTCAATCCAGCTCCTTTCTGTATGCTGGACGAAGTAGATGCACCACTAGATGATGCCAACGTTGTGCGTTTTTGCCGTTTGGTTGAAGAAATGTCACAATCAGTGCAGTTTATTTATATTAGTCATAATAAAATTGCGATGGAAATGGCAGGTAGATTAACAGGTGTTACTATGGCAGAACCTGGCGTATCGCGTATGGTTGCTGTAGATATAGAGCAAGCTGTGCAACTTGCACACGCATAAATTTTTATAACAAGTGTATTAGTTTTTCATTAATATACAGGTTTTAGGCATATCAAATAATAAAAGGTGAGGGGATGGCCGAACAATTAAGATGGGTTTTAATCGTTATCAGTGTAATTGTCATTGGTGGTTTATTAATACATGGATTGTGGTCAGTTAGAAAAAAAGACCGCCCAGAAGTATCGGATAATGAACGGGTTGAGCCATTACAACAAAGCGCACCAGCTTCATCTAAACCGTTTCGTACTGAGGCTGAGCCAAAAGAGCCAATGCAAGACGAACGTGATGAGCCACAATTTGGCGAGCTTAACTTTGATGCAAATGAGCCGCAAATTGATACAAGCGTGCCAGAAACACCAATTGAAGACGACCTAGAGATAGTTGATGATCTTGAAACAAAAGATCAAAGTGCTGAAGAAGCGCCTACTCAAATGTCTGACTTTGTTATTGTGCATATTCAAATGCCAGAAGAGCTTAGTATGCAGGGCAGTAAATTATTACCAGCAGTTAATACTTTAGGTTTTAAATATTCTGAGGAAGGTTTTTTTAATCGCCACTTAGATCCGGCTGGCCAAGGCCCTGTTTTATTTAGATTAGTAAATATGTATAACCCAGGTACGTTTGATATTGATAATATGGAACAGTTTAGTACCGCTGGGGTAAGCTTATTTATGACGTTACCGTGCGACGGCGATGGTCTAGCGGCATTTAATATGTTGCACAGCGCAGCTAAAAAGTTAGCGGATGAATTTGGTGCACAAATTTTAGATGCTGAGCGAAATGAAATGACAGTAGAGCGCATCAGGCAATATGTTGAACAGGTTCGTTCTTTTTCAGCGTAAATAACGCATACATTATATTTTTATAAGCCACTGGACGGTGAATCGTCAAAGTGGCTTTTTTTATGTTTATTGAGGTTTAAATGTCTAGCAGCATTAGTGAGCAAATTAATCATCTTCGTACTACATTAGAGCAACACAACTATAACTATTATGTGCTCGACACCCCCAGTATTCCTGATTCTGAATACGATAGGTTATTACGCGAATTAAGCGCACTAGAGATGCAGCACCCTGAATTTTTAACCGCCGACTCTCCGACACAAAAAGTAGGCGGTGCCGCACTGAGTAAATTTGAGCAAGTAGCGCACCAAGTACCCATGCTCTCACTTGATAACGCCTTTAGTGAAGAAGAGTTCACTGCGTTTAATCGTCGTATAAAAGAGCGCTTAATGAGTACTGATGAGCTTACTTTTTGTTGTGAGCCAAAACTTGATGGATTAGCCGTATCAATTATTTATCGTGATGGTGTGCTTGTACAAGCGGCTACGCGAGGTGATGGTTTTACCGGTGAAAACATTACTCAAAATGTTAAAACCATTCGTAATGTACCGCTTAAGTTACGTGGTGATTACCCAAAAGAGCTTGAAGTGCGCGGCGAAGTATTTATGGACAGCGCTGGCTTTGATAAATTAAATACTGAAGCGCAAAAACGCGGTGAAAAAGTATTTGTTAACCCGCGTAATGCAGCCGCGGGGAGTTTGCGTCAACTCGACTCTAAAATTACAGCTAAACGCCCACTCATGTTTTATGCCTATAGTACCGGGCTTGTAGCTGATGGCAGTATTCCTGAGGATCACTATCAGCAGTTAGAAAAGTTAACTGACTGGGGGTTGCCACTGTGCCCAGAGACAAAATTAGTTGAAGGTCCTAAAGCCGCGCTTGAGTACTACAGCGATATTTTAACGCGCCGTGGCGAGCTTAAATATGAAATTGATGGCGTAGTAATAAAAATAAACCAAAAGGCCTTACAAGAGCGTTTAGGCTTTGTGGCACGAGCTCCCCGCTGGGCTATTGCGTATAAATTTCCGGCGCAAGAGGAAATAACCCAACTACTTGATGTTGATTTTCAAGTCGGTCGTACTGGCGCCATTACACCGGTTGCACGTTTGAAGCCTGTTTTTGTGGGTGGCGTTACCGTATCAAATGCAACGCTTCATAACAGTGATGAAGTTGCACGTTTAGGCGTAAAAGTAGGTGATACAGTTATTATTCGCCGTGCTGGAGATGTGAGTGTCACCTTAAGTAAGTTTGTTTCAAGTAGGAATCATCAAATAAGAAGTTACTATATGAATAATCATTTTTCCGATGGCAAATCTTCTTTAAATCTTCTATCGACAGCAGCCCATTAAGGATATCTTGTAATGTTAAAAGCCACTTTCAGTAATGAGCAAATAGACACTCTAAAAAAAATAGATAAAGAA
Organism: Pseudoalteromonas sp. SR43-7; assembly: GCF_014163785.1. Classification (NCBI taxonomy): domain Bacteria; kingdom Pseudomonadati; phylum Pseudomonadota; class Gammaproteobacteria; order Alteromonadales; family Pseudoalteromonadaceae; genus Pseudoalteromonas; species Pseudoalteromonas sp. SR43-7. The sequence goes on from NZ_JACJDY010000004.1 coordinate 187,888, forward strand.
ATTAAGCCAAATGAGTTAATTAGTCTTTTTGATAAATCAAACTTAGATTCAGATGAATTAGTACAAATCTTAAAAGCATCAAACGCTCTTTATAGAGTAGGTCTTCAAGTCATAACAGATGAACAATATGATTTATATATTTCTATGCTAAGAAGTATTAATCACCTTCACCCATACCTTAATAAAGTTGAACCTGAACCTGAAGCTCTTGCAGAAGCAAAAACAGTAGAATTACCGCAAAGAATGCTTTCAACAGAAAAAGCTTATTCAAAAGAAGATATAGAAAAATGGTTGAAAAGGATCTTGAAAGCGGCTCAAGAAATTAATATTTCAGAAAAAGATATTTATTTAAGAGTAACACCGAAACTTGACGGTTACGCAGCTTTTGATGATGGTCAGAAATTATATACAAGAGGCGATGGTTACAGAGGCCAAGATATCACAAGGGCATTTGATAGAGGGCTAAAAGTTGCAGAAAATGGCGTTCGAGGTTTAGGTCCCGGTGAAATAGTCATTAAGAAGAGTTATTTCGATAGTAAATTGAGTGATATTTTTGAAAACTCAAGAAATATACAAGCAGCTATAATCGCAGAAAAGAAGTTAGACGAAAACGTCCAGAAAGCTATAAAAGATGGTGCATGCGTTTTTTATCCATTCACTTTAATTAAAAACAAAACAGCTCACTTTTCTGAAATCATTGAAAATTTCGAGTCAATAGTTGAAGAAATATGGAAAGCTGTAGATTTTGATATCGATGGTGTCATTCTTGAAACAACTCATGAAGACTTGAAAGAGTATATGGGCGCTACAAGAAAGAGCCATAGGTGGCAAATTGCTTTTAAAGTTAATGAAGATTCTGCTGAAGTAAAAGTGATAAGCATAACACCGCAAACTTCAAGGACTGGTCGCATATCTCCTGTAGCTGAGTTAGTTCCTACAAAATTAAGTGGTGTAACAATTAAGAGGGTTACTGTCCATCATTATAATATGGTTAAAACCAAAAAAATTGGCTCCGGTGCAATAGTTGAAATAGTCAGAAGTGGTCTTGTAATACCAAAAATTGAAAGAGTTATTAAGGAATCTGAGGTTCAACTCCCGGATAATTGCCCTAGTTGCGGCTCGAAGCTCTTGTGGGAGTCAGATCATTTAATTTGTCCTAACAAAAGTGATTGTCCAGCCCAAACCGAAAACACTTTAATACATTTTTTCAAGACGTTAGGTAACAATGATGGTTTTGGGCCTAAAGTTATAGAAAAGATTACTAACTTTGGAATTAAACATATACATGAAATATATCAAATTCCTAAACATAAATTTTTAGCTTTTGGCTTTGGTGATAAGACGTCACAAAACTTAGTAGATCAACTGCAAGCAAGTCGTGAGATTGAAATAGAAGATTGGCGTTTCCTCTCAGCTTTTGGAGTAAGTCGATTAGGTGGTGGGAACTGCGAGAAATTGCTTCAGCATTGTCCTATAGTGGAGCTTTTCGAAATATCAGTCGAGGATATGGTTAAGATAGATGGATTTGCACAACTGAGCGCTGAAGCTATCGTTGAAGGCCTAGCAAACATTAGAGAAGAGTTTTTTAAGGTTTATAATCTTGGCTTTAAATTAAGTGTTACGGCTAAGGAGTCCGATAGAGTAAGTTTAAATTCTCCAATTGCTGGAACCGTTGTTGTTTTTACTGGCTCCATGCAACAAGGTTCTCGTGGAGACATGGAAAAACATGCAAAAACACTCGGAGCAAAAGTAGCTAAGTCTGTTACAGGTAACACGACCTATTTGGTAACGGGCGAAAAGGTTGGTGAAACAAAAATTAATGCCGCAAAAGATAAGGGCGTAGAAGTGTTAACAGAGCAAGAATATCTTAGCTTAATTGGATAAATCAATTATCCCAAAAAATTATATGAAGAAGTCTTAACTTAATCTGTCAGGTTTGATTTTTAGTTTTTGATCAAATCTGACAGTCGCATATGTGCCAGAAGTGGACATTGGCGATGCCTCGTTAAGAGGCGAAAAATTGTTGGCTAAAATATTGGACAAAGAAAGCAGCTATCTGTTTTTGTCCTCTTAAACGACTTATTAGTTTTTGTTTAGCAAAACTATTTCCCTATTTTACCCATAGATTGCATATAGCTTTCCAGTTGCCCCATTGAACTTAACATTCTAAATGGGTTACTTCTAACAGCGTCATCCTTATGAGCTTCTGTTATGCTGCACCAAGGACATAAATCGCCCTTCGCGAATAATGGCTCTTGGCAACTCTCACAAGTATTGGACGCAATTAAAATATCGCTACCAGAGAATGTAAAAACATCATTAGACTCATTTTTCATATACGGCTTCGGATAGCTTTTACCGATGACTAACTCATACCAAGTCAATTCATTTTCTTCAGCTATTTCCTGTGCTAAGCCAACGTTTTCCTTAGGGTATTTTGAACCAATGATAATACCAGTCACCAAATCACAGGGAATATATAAAATATCATTCCCAGCAACTTTCTCTGTAACCTTTCTCATATCAACAAGCCTACATTCTTGCTCATATTTCCAGTCATCGTATTTAGCAAAATACGATTCAACAAAAATATATTCTTGTAAGGCATACGAGTGACGTGGTTTTTTTAAAACAGCAGCCCTTTGAAGGATAGGTTGAAGATGCTCGCTTGGAGCATCTCTATAGGTAACATCCCAAATAGGGTTACCTTTAAAATGTTCCTGCAACTTCTCTAAATCAAACTCTAATACAAAACCTGTATGGTTATTTGCATAATGCGCCCACATAGGGGCAACAATGGGAGACTTAGAAAAACATGTTGTAGGATTTTGTGGAATATCAGAAATAATATCATTATAGAAAGCAAGCTGATCAGCAGGAGTGTTCAAATCCATCCCAAGAAATAGCTCATAGGGATCATTATAATCCTGCGGTAAAGAGCATTTGACACCACAAAAACCTTCTTTTTGAAAAACGAGTTTTATTACATCATTTGAAAAGTATTTATATATTTTTGACATTTAAATCAATCATCCATGTACGAGCCAAACTCACAGCTTTATCTGAGGACACTTTCCCTATCTTAGCGCGAAAACATATTTATATTATTCGCTCATAACACTCCTGAAAATATTACCCCATTTCAGTAACTAAAAAACCGCACTAAACAGGGTTGACCACTAATCTTCGTTGGTTCTGTTCAGCTTCTTGTTAAGCTTTTGGTCATTCTCTTTATTAGCCAAATCAGTTATAAAATTAATGTTTGACGCTATTACGCTATAAATACAAAACAACTGAGCATAGACAAGACAAAGTAACATACTAAGCCCAACAAACGAAAACAGTTCAGGCGCTTTCAAGTACAAGCTTGAATTCACTAAAAATGGTTTCATAGAAATACCTATCAACAGTATCGCCAGTATTACCGCAGAGATAACGATTACACCTACCAGCAATTGCACACGCTTTTTGTCTTCGTCTGGGAAGATAGCTGACGAGCTTGGTTGAATAACTTTACGCATGGCTTGGGGGTAAATATAAGCAATCCAAATCCCCATGATAGTGAAAATCATAGCTGACCCATTTTGCAAAATACTAACTATTGGCGATATATCGTTGTAATTTAGGTCACCTCTGAACAGCCAACTAACGACCCCTATGAAGCAAACTAAAGCCACATGCCAAATAAAGGCCTTCATCATTGGCCAACCGCTTCTTCTTGTTCTTCTTCAATAAAGGCTGACAGTAGCTTGTCACGCGAAAACTCCATCGCTTTAAACAAACGCTCTGCTGTGTAATGCCCTGTATCATCACGACCACCACCTACTAAGTCGTTTACAGATAAAGTGCTTTTAACGACGAAGTTATCTAACCAGACAACACCTGAGTTTTCTTTTTTAAAGCCAATGTTTCGCCAGTCATCACCGTCTGTGTACTCTCGTTCGTAAAGGTCAATCATCTCCTTCAGTTCTCTTACTGTCGGCTTAGCCTCAATATTAACCTCTACCTTTCTATCAGCTCTCGTAACTTGATTTGATACAAAAGGTAGATCTTTGAATAAATTAGTCCAACCGCCTTGCTGTACGACCTGAGCGCTAATCACATCACGCTTAACGAAGTGCGTGATTTTACCTGTCAGATCTTCTAAATCAGATTTAGTAGTTGGCTTCTTAAACTGTTCAGAATAAGCCTGAAACCATAAATTACCTTTCTCGCCTTGCTTAGTCGGAGCAAACGAGATAGAAAGATACTTACCTTTACCGCCTTTGCGCTCTTTCTCTACGACTTTTCTTTGTCTAAAGTCACTATGCAGCTCGACATAGTCACGCATGAATCGGTTCATAATCTCGGTGTCTGCAACAGAATTAGGAAAACGAATAGAGGAGAAAATTTCTAACGACGGAATAAACCAGTAATAAGCGGCCTCTCCCCAAATAACACGGTCGTTACCAACGTTATCGTCAGCATTATAAAGGTTATTGTCTTCTAGCCCAGCATCAGCCTTAATGCCGTATACGCCATTTCCCTGGCCAATTGCACGCCAAAGGACAAGCATGTAATCGCCTGTTTCCTCATCACGCTCTAAAGCCTTTAAATACACTTTTTTACGGTTACTGTAGCCGACTGTTTGGTCATCCCACAGCAGCGTATCTTCTAAAGAGATTCTGTCTTGAAACCATTTTTGTAAGGAGTTGAGCATTACATCCATACTCAAAGGTTCGAAGTAATCATCAGCTCTACGAGCAAAGCCCAATGAATTATATTTGAAAAATGTTACAAGTCCTTCGCTCATAAAAGCTCCTTCTATTTATTGAGAATATAGTAAATCACAAACAATGATTAACTCAAAGTTATTAAATTAAAATGCACTACTTTATAGAGGTGGTTTAGTTAAATCGCATAAAGCTTGTTGAAATTGATTTTTAGCCTTGCTGTTTGATTGAGAACAATCTACAACTCAACTACCACTGCTTGCTGTGTTTTTGGAAATCATTTCAGTCCAAACTCGTAATAAAATGAACGTCTGTTATTCGCTCACAGCTGAACTTCTCAAAAGTGCCAGGAGCAGTCATTAATGATTAACTCGTTTCTGCCCCAAAACGTGTTGAGGCGAATGCCTCAAAAGAGCGATCAACGGACATTCGACCTACCTCAGTCGAACGACTGCTTAGCCCAAAAATGCGGACATAGCTATTTATTCTTTATCTAATATCAATCAGCGAACCATGTACAATTATGAAACCTTAGGCAAACGTAAACTACAAGACTTGTAGATATAAGTATCACTCTTCAAGCAACTGCAATACCCCACATTCTTTAACTTTTCTATCATCTGTGCATGCCGAGGCTATCTCAGATAGGGTAGCCTTTAGCTCCTCAAGCTCTGCAATGCGATGCGTGACGTCAACCATATGTTGATGGATCAAATTGTTCACACTAGAACAACTTTTATCGGGATTATTTTTTGTATCCAACAGCTGTTTAATTTCTATTATGGTCAAATCTAATGAGCGACATTGTTTAATGAATCGCAGTGCTCTCAACGATGATGCGTCGTAAATTCTGTAGTTGCCTTCACTGCGATTGCAAGCCTCAAACAAATCCTGTTTTTCATAAAAACGGATCGTCTGAATAGAACACCCACTTTTTTTTGATAGCTCACCTATTTTCATAAACGTGCCTTTGTGTTGTTGACTCTATACTAGGTATAGACTTTACACTGTACCTATAGTTTTGGGAATAAGAGTTGAACAATGAGTGGTTGCGGCTGTGAAGTGGAAATCAAAGATGCCTCACAAAAACGGGTTCTGTATTGGCTGCTCGGCATCAATGCGACGATGTTTTTCGTTGAGATGACCGTGGGTATTTTGGCTGACTCTACTGCTTTAATAGCAGACTCTATGGACATGCTAGCGGATGCCGTTGTATACGGCATAGGTATTTATGCTGTGGGCAAATCTATACTTCACAAAGCCAAAGCTGCGAAAATCAGTGGTTACTTTCAGCTATTGCTGGGCGTAATTATTCTTATTGATATTACCAGAAGGTTATTCTTGGGCAGTGAGCCTATCTCATCACTAATGATAGGAATGGGGTTCATTGCACTAATTGCAAACGTCGTTTGCTTGGTGATCATTCGTAATCATAAAAACGACGAAGTACATATGCGAGCCAGCTGGATTTTTTCGGCCAACGATGTCATCGCCAACATGGGTGTCATTATCGCCGGAGTTTTAGTGGTATGGCTTGATAGCAGAGTACCGGATTTGGTTATCGGCTGTATTGTGTCGATTGTCGTGCTGCGCGGAGCGTGGATGATCCTCAAAGATGCCAAGCAGGAAGTACTTAATAGCGAAGTACAGAAAGGTAAAGCGGGTGATCCACTATGACATACAACAAAGCGGTTAAGCCACATATCGATTCCAAATTAACAGATTACTCAGATGCAATGTCTAACAATAATGAGAGGCAGGCATTTGCAGCGCTGGAGGATGCGCATGTAATTGGTCAGCACTCTACTTATTATCATTGTTTAATTCATTGTAAAATGCTGCGACACGGTCTTCTAAACAAAGATTGGAGAGCCGTTTTTGGACAAGTAATAAGAATAGTTGGTGCTGCAACCAAAACAGCTATCGGCCTTGTACCTAAAGGGAATACAGGTGGCGCTGACATCAGCCCCTTTAAGCGACTGCCAATCAGTGCTGAAAATCAAGCGATATTGGACAAAATCAACCATGCATAATCATAACCACAGTCACAGTGATAACAGCGCATCAAAACGTATTGGCTGGGCATTTTTCTTGAATGTCATGTTCACTATCATTGAATTTATCGGCGGGTGGCTGACAAACAGCACGGCTATTATGGCCGACGCAGTGCATGATTTGGGCGATAGTTTATCCATTGGCACCGCTTGGGGCTTAAATAAACTCAGTGATAAACAAGCAACCAATACATTTTCCTATGGCTATAAACGCTTTTCACTTCTTGGTGCATTGATTAACGGGTTAGTGTTAACGACTGGCTCAATATGGATCTTATTCGAAGCTATCCCAAGGCTTTCTGCACCCGAAATGCCGCAAGTCGAAGGCATGATACTCCTGTCAATTTTTGGCATCGCCGTTAATGGATTTGCTGCGTATAAACTTAGCGAAGGGAATTCCTTAAACGAACGTATTTTAAACTGGCATTTGCTTGAAGATGTTTTGGGTTGGGTGGCAGTGCTGATCGTATCGATCGTGCTGATGTTTAAGCCATGGCCAATTTTAGATCCTATCTTATCCATTGGCTTCACGTTATTCATTTTATTCAATGTAGTTAGAAATCTAAAAGAAACCTTATTGTTATTCCTGCAAGCCACGCCCGATGCTAAGCAGATGGAGGAAGTGCGTAAAGTACTCATGTCATTTGATGATGTGGCGGATATACATCATTTTCATATCTGGTCTTTGGACGGTGAACATAGCGTCATGACGGCACATGCGGAGTTGAAACAAGATGTTTCGGTTTCTCAATTGAGAACACTTAAAGACGAACTTCGCCAAGGTCTTGATGAGTTTGATTTTGTGCACACTACCATTGAAATTGAATTTGCCAATGAAGATTGTCGTGATGAGTAATGTAATGATTGAAATACTTTGTTTAGGTTGGTCGATTGGTCTTAGTTCGATTACCTGTTAATATGAAAAAGATGAGAGTAGATAGATATGTTTAGTGTAAGGGTGACAAGTTACCTGCTGATTTCGCTGATTTTGTTTCAGTCGTTTTCTGCTGTCGCCAATACATTGGATTCTCATACTGTCGACTCACAACATCTAAATGAAATACACGAACATCAATTGGGCGATAACATCGCTACTGAACATGCGCAGGTTCAACTAAAATCTAGCGAACAACCTGATGCTGATAACGTCCCCGTAGATAAATCTCACAATCCTGCTGATTGCCACCACTGTGGCCATTGTCACGGAACCCATGCCCAATGGATTGTAAGCACCAATGGTATCGAACTCGATTCTGTTGCCACCCATCACAATTTCTATTACTTATCAAAAGTAATAGATGCACCGATCACGCAATTACTACGCCCACCTAAAGCATAACCCTGAACTAATCAAACACCGTTCGCCAACAGTTTGGCGATATATATTTTTTTGATAATTTAGGAATAAAACAATGATGCATTTTTCATTGAGTCGCCCTATGCGTGTGCACGCTTGGGTGATTTTCACGATGCTTGTTCTTTTGACAACACACACCGTGGTAGTAGCACAAACAAACAGTATCACCAATCGCGAAATGACCTTGCAAAGCGCCATACAGCGAACATTAGCGAATTCACCCGAGTTGCATGAGTTCACATATAGACAACAAGCGATTGAGGGAGAAATTAAAACTGCTTCTCTCAAACCAGCCCTCAACGTAGGCATTGAAATGGAAAACTTCTTAGGAACAGGCGAGGTCTCTGGCATTAAGGACACCGAGTTGACTCTCACATTGTCGTCGGTCATTGAATTGGGCAATAAACTCAACTCACGTAAGGCGTTTGCTAAGGCGCAATCCACCTTAGTCGAAGCGCAAAAACAAGTGCACACCTTGGATGTACTGGCTGAAGTGACACGTCGCTACATCGATGTATTGGCGCAACAAGCGTTAATTGACGCGCAACAAGAGGCAGAAACACTTGCTCGATATACCTATCAGGCTGTCACAAGACGCGTGGATGCAGGTGCTTCCCCTGCATTTGAACAGAAACGCGCTGAAGCAGCGCTAGCAAGAGCTAGACTGGATGTGGTGACGGCACAGCAAACTAAGCAAGGCATGATAAATAGTCTGGCTATTATGTGGGGGGAAAAAGATCCCACTTTTACTGATGTGGAGGGTGACTTATTTGCGCTGCAATCGTCTCCTTCGTTAACCGCGCTTTTCACCACTCTATTGGACAGTCCCAATCTTGAGGTCTATACGCAAGGTTCGAGATTGCAGGCTTCCCAAGTCCGCCTTACTCAAGCAGCTAATCAATCGGATTTAAGCTGGACGGCCGGTATCAGGCGCATGAATGGCATAGATGAAACAGCCTTTGTAGCAGGCGTGAGTATGCCTCTGTTTGCCGGTGACCGAAATCTTGGCGAGTACCAAAAGCAGCGAGCAATTCAGGCACAGCTGGAACAACAAAAAGAGTCAGCGACGCAAAACCTATACCATCAGCTAAATATGGCCTTGATGGTCAGAAACAATGCGTTGCTCAATGTACATACACTGCAAAACTCTATTATCCCACCCTTAGTTCAAGCGCTGGAATTAGTAGAACAAGCCTATATCAACGGTCGATTCAGCTACCTTGAATGGGTGAGTACACGTCAAGAACTACTCAATGCCAAACAAGCCTTAATTCAATCAGCGAAGCAAGCTCATCAGCGCGGTGCAGATATCGAATCACTGACTGCACAGCCACTTGTGGATACGATCAACACCTCTTTTTCGAGAAAAACAAAATGAACAAAAATATATTAAATGAGAAGCAAAACGCTCTGTTAGTTTTCATTGTTTGCAGTGCGTTGGGATTTTTTTCAAGCACCACAATACAAGCATCAGAAGGCGAACATGGTAAAGAGGAAGCCCATAAGGATGAACGCGTATTCATGTCAGATAGCATGGCGCAAAAAATGGGCGTAATGACGCAAAGTGTGCAAACGGGTAGTCTCAATATTACCACCACTGTCTACGGAAATATCGTGACCGACCCTGCTTCACTGAGTCATGTGCGTGCACGATTCGACGGTATGGTGACCAAGGTCAATGCAAATTTAGGTAAAAAAGTTAAAAAAGGCGAGACACTGGCGGTAGTTGAATCCAACGAAAGCCTGAAAAGTTATCCCGTTGCCGCGCCGTTTTCAGGCACCGTGATTGCCAGACATGCCAATGAAGGCGAGTTATCTAATGGCCAAGTGTTATTTTCAATCGCAAACTATGATGACGTGTGGGCACAGCTTAAAGTCTTCCCACAACAGCTCTCTGATATTGCAGAGCAGCAAAGTGTTCAACTTAGTGTGGCAGGCTCATCGTTAGAAACCACTATCCAGCATATCTTACCCTCGCCAGATGAAAAACCGTATGTATTGGCGTATGCCAAAATAGCTAATACCTCAGGTCAGTGGCCGGTTGGCGCGGCTATCAAAGGGCTTGTCACAATCAACAAACTTGATGTCGCCATGATGGTGCCTAAAGCGTCGATTCAAGAGTTTGAAGGGGCTTCTGTCGTGTTTGTCAAAGAAGGTGATGAATACCGTCCCGTGCCCGTTACCTTAGGTCAACAAGATAACTACAATATTGAAGTGTTATCAGGTCTGCACATTGCAGATGTGATTGTCAGCCAGAACAGCTACCTGTTTAAAGCCGATTTAGAAAAGTCGGAGGCCGGTCATGACCACTAATAACTCAATGCTATTTACTTGGTCATGCGTCTCAGTTATTGGGGGACGAACACATGATTGAATCCATATTACGTTTATCCATAGAGCGACGAGGGATAATGCTGATGTTGATCTTCCTTGTGCTGGGCATGGGGATATTCAGTTATCAAAAATTACCTATCGATGCGGTACCCGATATCACTAACGTGCAAGTGCAAATCAATACACAAGCACCGGGCTATTCGCCTTTGGAAACCGAGCAGCGGATCACATTCGTAGTAGAAACAGCACTGGCGGGATTACCTGACCTGTCCTACACCCGCTCTTTATCACGCTACGGCCTGTCTCAGGTAACAGCGGTATTTGATGAAGGCACTGATCTGTATTTTGCGCGTAATCTCATCAATACGCGATTAGGCGCAATCAAAAGTCAGCTACCAGAAGGGTTAGCGCCTGAAATGGGACCTATCGCTACTGGGTTGGGCGAAATCTACATGTATACCTTGCGAGCCAAGCAAAATGCGATGCAAAAAAATGGTGAGCCTTACAATGCAATGGCGCTTCGCGAGATACACGACTGGATTGTAAAACCGCAGCTCGCACTGGTTAAGGGGATCACTGAAGTCAACGCCATTGGAGGCTATGTTAAGCAATACCATGTGAATCCTGAACCACAGCTTATGCTGAATTTTGACATTAGTCTAAGCGATATCCATCGTGCTCTGGAGCGAAACAACACCAATCAGGGGGCGGGGTTTGTTGAGCGAAATGGGCAACAAATACTGGTGCGCTCACAAGGTCAACTTCAAACACTTAGCGATATCGAAAATGTGGTAATAAAACGCATTAATACTGTCCCCGTTGCGGTGAAAGACATTGGCAGTGTGGCTATTGGTAAGGAGCTGAGAACTGGTGCGGCAACGCAGGAGGGTGAAGAGACCGTTTTAGGTACAGCAATGATGCTAGTCGGCGAAAACTCACGAGCCGTTGCTCAATCCGTAGCCAAAAAGGTGAAGGACATTCAATCCAGCTTGCCTGATGGTATTGTCATTGAGCCAGTCTACGACCGTACCCTACTGGTCGATAAAGCTATCGAAACGGTTCAGAAGAATTTAGTGGAAGGTGCGTTATTAGTCATAGTGATCTTGTTCATATTGCTTGGCAATATTCGCGCCGCGCTCATCACTGCGGCAGTTATACCGCTAGCGATGTTGGCGACCATCACTGGGATGGTCAATACCGGTGTGTCTGCCAACCTAATGAGCCTTGGGGCATTGGATTTTGGATTAATTGTCGATGGTGCGGTGATCATCGTAGAGAACTGTATCAGGCGGTTATCCGAGTCTCAGAAACGCACAGGTGGAGTCTTGCCACTAAAAGGGCGGCTAGAACTGGTTTTTCAAGCGACCAACGAAGTCATTCGTCCTAGCTTATTCGGTGTATTGATTATTACTGTCGTGTATATCCCGCTGTTCTCATTGACAGGCGTTGAGGGCAAGATGTTCCAACCAATGGCGGCAACGGTCATCATGGCGCTGATAGCAGCGATGCTGTTCTCCATTACCATTGTACCGGCGGCAGTCGCGATGTTTATGGCAGGTAAAGTCAGTGAGAAAGAAAGCTTCATTATTGTTGCAGCTAAATCCGCCTATCGTCCTATCATTAATCTTGCACTGAAATTACGCTGGATAGTGCTTTTCGGCTCAGTCGTGCTGGTAGTGGGCAGCTTATGGTTGGCAACGCGATTAGGCTCTGAGTTTGTTCCCCAGCTTGACGAAGGAGACATCGCACTGCACGCCATGCGAATACCGGGCACAGGTATTGAACAAGCCGTCGCAATGCAAAAAACACTTGAATCTACCTTGATGGAATACGAACAGGTACTCACAGTGTTTGCGAAAACCGGTACCGCAGAAGTAGCTACCGATGCGATGCCGCCCAACGTAACCGATACCTTTGTGATGCTAAAACCACGAGCGCAATGGCCTGATCCTGACCTATCAAAAGCTGAATTCGTGGAAACCCTTGAGCGAGACTTACAAGCGGTGACAGGTAATAACTATGAGTTTACCCAACCTATCCAAATGCGCTTTAACGAGTTGATTAGTGGGGTAAGGGCTGATCTTGGTATAAAAGTCTTCGGAGATGATTTAACCACGCTTGTTGCCTCTGCAAACGACATCTTAACAGTTTTGCAATCAATTGACGGCGTGGCGGATGCACGACTTGAACAGGTCGATGATATCCCTATCTTCACTATTAACCCCAAGCCAGTCGAGTTGGCACGTTATGGATTGGACGTCGCCGATTTACAGGAGTGGTTGGCGTCAGCTATCGGAGGTAATACCGCAGGCTTAATTTTTGAGGGAGATAGACGATTCGAGTTGCTTGTGCGATTTGATGAAGGTATCCGCACAAACTTAGATGCCATTGACAGCACTCCTATTATTACGTCCGATGGGGAATTTGTGCCGTTATCAGAAGTCGCTACGCTGGGTTATTCGTCTGTTCCCAATCAAATCAGTCGAGAAAACGGTAAGCGCAGAGTCGTGGTTACCGCCAATGTCAGAGAGCGCGACTTGGGGAGTTTTGTTGACGAAGCCAAAATCAAAATAACCGAACAGGTAGCTCTACCAGCAGGCTACTGGCTGGATTATGGCGGCACGTTTGAACAGCTTGAAAGTGCCAGTCAGCGACTGTCTATCGTGGTGCCGGCCACGCTTTTCCTGATACTTGTGTTACTAGTGGTGGTGTTTGGCTCATTTCGTGATGCCTTGATCATCTTCACTGGTGTGCCTTTAGCCTTAACAGGAGGTGTTTTCGCACTCTGGATGCGTGACATGCCACTGTCTATATCTGCCGGAGTCGGGTTTATTGCGCTCTCTGGCATTGCGGTACTAAACGGCTTAGTGATGTTGTCATTTATTAAACAGCGAGTACTAGAAACAGGTGACTTGATTAACTCAATCGTTGATGGAGCTATCACAAGATTGCGTCCGGTTCTGATGACGGCACTGGTAGCAAGTTTAGGTTTCATCCCCATGGCACTGAATGTCGGGACTGGCGCTGAAGTGCAAAGACCGCTTGCAACGGTAGTGATTGGCGGGATCATCTCGTCCACCATCCTAACATTGGTCGTTTTGCCTATTTTATATCGGATGATGCACTCGAAATTAACTAAGGAGTGAATGTTGGGCACCGTATTGCAGAAAATACGGTGCTCTTCGTCTGGAAATTTAAAACAACTGAAAATGATTACTGAACTGTATATTCACCAATAAGAAGCTGATTGTCCGGAATACTACAATTACCACCAATTCAATCAAGGTCGAATGATGATCTGCAAATGACACAAATTTAACAGTCAGGTCTAACGTTCGACTGTCCGCTTATAGGCTCAAAGCAGACCGTCAGAGAATTTCTGCTCAACAACTGCAATTGGCACTTAGCTGAACTTCGCCAAAGAGCTACAAGCAAACATTGAGTTATTGGTTTTAATAATTAGCTTTTAACTAAATTTAAATAAACTTTAAAGCTGGTAGTTTGATTATTTGAACTGACCTCTATATCTCCACCGTTTGCTTGCGCTAGAGCTTTAACTATTGCAAGCCCTAAACCTGCTCCGTCACTGTGTCGTTGCCGCGACTTATCAGGTCGATAAAAGCGGTCAAATAAATAAGGTAAATGCTCAGAAGGTATTCTCTCCCCTGTATTAATCACTGAAATGCATATTTTTTCAGCGGTGGTCATTTCACTGTTTACAGTGATTGATGAGCCTTTTGGAGCGTACCTAATTGCATTGGATAGTAAGTTTGATAATAATTGACGAAAGTGTAATTTGTCACAATAAAAACAAAGGTTTTGACCTTTTTTATTAAATGCAATCAATGAGTCTTCAGCCAAAGCGTCAAAATACTCAAATAACACTTCAATTTCATCATGGCTTTTTAGAGTGTTTTGAACTGGTTTAATTAGCCCGTTTTGAGTTTTGGCGAGCCAAAGCATATCACTAACCATTTTCGTTAATCGCTCGAGTTCTTCTAAGTTAGAAAATAATAATTCTTGATACTCTTCCAACTGCCTTTTTTTAGATAATCCAACCTGTGTTTGAGTAATTATATTCGTTAGTGGAGTTCGTAGTTCATGAGCAATATCACTAGAAAAATTTGATAAGCGAATAAATTCACCCTGGAGCCTGTCGAGCATTGAGTTAAACGACTGCACCATATTAACAAGCTCAATAGGCACTTTATTTTCATCGAGCCTTACATCCATTTTATTAGTTTGGATATCGTGTATTTTCTGACTTAAACCTCGTAAAGGGTTTAATCCTTGATGTACAGCAAACCAAGCCACCAATGAAATGAGTACCGCTGAGCCAAACATAATGGCCCAAAGGCTTTGTTGAAATTGATTGAGAAAGTGTAAATGAAAGCTCATGTCTATCGCTGTAGTAATTTTGTATTGCTGTTGCTCAGTACTTAAATTACTCACCAGAGCTCGGTAGGTGTGGGTATCATTTTGCCATGAGGTAATGTTGTTACGGTTAAAGCCAGTTGAAGCCTTAGCACTCATTACAAAATCACTAAAATCTCGTTCAGAGCTTTGAAAAATGAGATCTCCTTTTGCGGTATTTACCTGATAGTAAACACCGTGATGACCCGCTACAGCGTTAGATAATTCATTTTTAAATTTCAGGTTTGATTTATAGTGTTGTCTTAAAACTAATTCAATAGATTGATTAATAACATGCAGTTCACTACTATCTTGCTGGAAAAAATGATGTTTTATCGAACTATTTATTAAGGTGGCAACTAAAGTTAAGCACGCAATAACGGTTACAGCCACAAACAACACAACACGCATCGTAAGTGATAAAGGCCGTGACTTAATAGCCATCAGTTTCAACCTCTAATTTATAGCCCATACCGCGAACTGTATGAATTAATTTAATAGTAAAGTCATCATCAACTTTTGCTCTTAGCCTACGAATGGCAACATCAATCACATTGGTGTCGCTATCAAAATTCATATCCCATACTTGAGAAGCAATTAACGAACGTGGCAGTACTTCACCTTCGCGCCGTAACAATAGTTCAAGTAAGCTAAACTCTTTATTACTCAATAAAATACGCTTGCCTGCACGTTGTATTTTTCGCTTTGGAATATCCATTTCTAAATCAGCAACGATCAGTATATCGTCAACTGTTTGTACTGCACCACGGCGAATAAGAGTGCGTACTCTTGCTAAAACTTCAGCAAAAGCAAAAGGCTTTATTAAATAGTCATCAGCACCAAGTTCGAGCCCCTTTACTCTATCGTCTATGCTATCGCGAGCAGATAAAAATAGTACTGGGGTTTTGTTATCTGCTTCACGTAGCGACTGTAAAATTTTCCAACCGGATACGTCAGGTAACATGACATCAAGTATTATTACATCAAATAATTCGGTCATTGCTAGGTGATGACCGTCAAGACCATTGCGCGCCAAAGAAACCTGAAAACCAGCTTCACTTAGTCCCTGTTTTAAATAATCTCCCGTTTTTGCTTCATCTTCAACAACTAATAAGCGCATACAATTCCTTCATTAAAGTCCTAACAACTACCTCTGCAAATATTATGCAGTATCTGTCACTACAGCAACATGACACCAAGATTACAACTTTGTAATGTTCGCGTCATGTTGAAGACAGGTCTATTTTCTATACTCAATACATATTCTGCTATGAAGGAGTAAGGAAATGGGGTTTAAAAAGTCATCACAACAGGTTAGCACACCACGAAGACGATTTGTTCAAGGCTTAATTGCAGGAGGTGTACTTGCTGCTTTTCCGAGTGTATTACATGCTGCATCATCTTTAGTAGCAGGAACAATAACAGGCACTGTGCCCGAACTTAGCGGCGAAGTAATTGATCTGGTTATAGATGAATCGCCGGTTAACTTTACTGGCGTAGTACGTATGGCGACAACTATCAATGGATCTATACCCGCTCCTACCTTGCGCCTCAAAGAAGGCGATGACGTTACTATTAGAGTAACAAATAAGTTATCAGTACCGAGTTCAATTCATTGGCATGGCATTATTTTACCGTATCAAATGGATGGCGTACCAGGTATCAGCTTTAAAGGCATTATGCCGGGCGAAACCTTTGTTTATAAATTTAAACTGCAACAAAGCGGTACATATTGGTATCACTCACATAGTGGCTTTCAAGAAATGACAGGCATGTACGGTGCATTAATTATTGAACCGCGAGAAAACGATATTATTAGTGCAGATAACGAGCATGTTATTCAATTATCTGATTGGACTGATGATGACCCAATGGCGCTGTTCCGTAAATTAAAAGTACAGAGTGATGTATTTAATTTCAATCAACCCACTGTCCCAGAGTTTTTCGATGACGTTTCAAGCAGCAGTATTTCAAATGCTCTACAGCGCCGAAAAATGTGGAATCAGATGCGAATGAATCCTACAGATTTAGCTGATTTATCTGCATCAGCAATGACTTTTTTAATGAACGGTAGTACTCCAATGGCAAACTGGCGTGGATTATTTAAAGTCGGTGAAAAGCTTAGGTTAAGGTTTATTAATGGCTCTAGTAATAGCTTTTTTGACGTGCGTATCCCCGAGTTAAAACTAACGGTTGTACAAGCAGATGGGCAAAACGTTGAACCAGTGACAGTTGATGAATTTAGATTCGGCCCTGGTGAAACCTACGACGTAATTGTTGAGCCTAAAAATGATGCCTATACGATTTTTGCTCAAAGTATGGATCGCTCTGGTTACGCAAAAGGAACTTTATCAAGCTCGCCTAATATTGATGCGCCAGTACCTGCACTTGACCCTGTTGAATGGTTAACGATGACCGATATGATGGGCAATATGACCCACGGCGGTGAGCACTCTGCAATGGCTGGTATGGCAGGCATGTCAGGTATGAACTCTAAAGAAATGGATCATAGCGCTATGGGCCACGGTGCAATGGCGATGGATCATAGCAAACATGGTATGTCTGAAAACCCATTAGCGGTTGCCAGCTCTAAAGTGCGTCATGCAAAAACGGAGTATGGAGCTTCAGTTGATATGCGCGTTGATATGCCTAGAACAAATCTTGATGATCCTGGTATTGGTTTACGTAAAAATGGTCGTCGTGTTTTAACACTTGCAGATTTACACTCACTTGAAGGGATCACTAACCAGCAAGAGCCAGAAGCTGAAATTGAGCTGCATTTAACCGGAAACATGGAGCGTTATAGCTGGTCATTTGATGGCTTAGAATTTGGTAAAAGCACGCCAGTGCATATGAAGCATAACCAACGTTTAAGAGTTATTTTACAAAACGATACCATGATGACGCACCCTATGCATTTGCATGGTATGTGGAGTGATTTAGAAAACGAGCAAGGTGATGTGCAAGTGCGACGTCATACGATACCTGTTCAACCCGCACAAAGAATCAGCTTTTTAACCACCCCTCACGATGTAGGTCGCTGGGCTTGGCATTGCCATTTATTATTCCATATGGATGCCGGTATGTTTAGAGAGGTAGTCGTATCATGAAACAATTAAAACTATCTAAATCATTAGGTTTATTAATGTTAACAGGGGCTTCATTAATTAGTTTCCCTTTATTAGCGCAAAGTGAAATGGCACAAATGAATAGCGCTAAGATGCAACCACAAGGAGGAAGTGCACCTAAAGATGCAAGAGACCCCCATGCTTACTCTGCGGGAACAACTTTAACAGAAGGCCCATATGCGCTTGAGGGCAATGAGCGATTAACACTCGCTGATGAGCATCCATTTTACGCATTACTAGGCGATCGTCTTGAATATAACGAGCAAGCAAACGCAGGTGTATTTGACTTACAAGCATGGTACGGCACTACCTTTGATCGATTGGTAATTAAAACCGAGGGTGATTTCAGCGAAGGAAGTATTGAAGAAAACCAAACCGATATTTTATGGGGTCACGCCGTATCAGCATATTGGGATACTCAAGCAGGTGTTCGTCTTGATTACAATAAAGAAGGTGAAAATCGGCAATGGTTGGCTTTTGGCTTACAAGGTTTAGCCCCTTATTGGTTTGAACTTGATATGACAGCATACGTAGGTGAGCGAGGCAATACCGCATTTACGTTAGAGGCAGAGTACGAACTATTACTCACGCAAAAGCTAATTATACAACCGCGAGCCGAAATTACACTTTATGGCAAAAACGATAAACAAAACGAACTTGGAAGTGGCCTATCAAGCAGCGCGATTGGCTTTAGGGTTCGTTATGAATTTACACGCCAGTTTGCGCCCTATATTGGCGTTGAATGGAGCAATAAATTTGGCAATACCGCCGACTATGCCACATCAAGTGGACAAAGTAGCAACAACACCGCATTTGTTACGGGTATTAAATTTTGGTTTTAATCATTTTAAATAAGAGGTAATTATGAAGTTTTTTAATTCTGCAGTAGCTATTTTAGGTTTAGTACTTACATTTTCCGCATCAGCGCATATATCACTCAAGCAATCAACACCTGCGCAAGAAGCCATGTTAATGAAAAGCCCAGAGCAACTTTCGTTAACTTTTGGTGGTGAAGTAAGGCTAGCAAAAGTCATCATCAAAGATGAAAAAAATAAATCAATAAACTTTGATTTCAAACCAAGCTCTACCCCAAGCACAGACTTTAGTTGGTCATTGCCGAGCTTAGTCCAAGGCACTTACACGGTTAAATGGACAGCACTGGGTGGTGATGGACATAAAATGACCGACACGTTTAGATTTATGGTACACAAAAGTGAATCGCATAAGATGATGCAAGAACAATCTAATACCCACAGCAAACATAATCATTAAGTAGCAACATAATGCAATTAAGTGAATGGTCAGTACTCTTACTATTATTAAAACTAGCAAGCTATATCGCAATTTCAGGGCTTGCGGGCACTTTATTAATGCGCTTTATGTGTGGCAACAGCAATGTTGCAGGGCATCACTTAATTAGCTTTTATCAGTTCTTAAAACGTTGGCAAATTACGTGTGTAGTTACAGGTAGTATTGCTGCACTTTTACAAGTACCAATAGAAGCTGGAGCAATGGCTGAATCAGGCTTTATGGGAATGTTTGACCCCTTTATGCTTGAAATTGTTTGGCAATCAGTCATAGGTGACCAAGCAACGTTTAGAATACCAGCGCTTATTATTGCTCTAATTAGCGCATGTATGTGGAGTGTGGAATCAGATGATAACGTAGCAGGTTATAAAAACGTTGCCGTTATACTAATCATGCTTGGGTTTATCGCTTATAGCTTCACTTTTACTGGGCACAGTGCAAATGAAAATGGGTTAGTGAAAAGTATTTTAACCTTTCACCTTATTGCCATTGCGAGCTGGTTAGGGTCATTGTGGCCGCTTTACAAAAGCTGCACTTTACTACCTACCAGTGAAGTAAAGCGGTTAATGCATTACTTTGGTCAACTCGCTATTGTTATTGTATTTGTACTACTTATTTCGGGCTTAACTCTGCTCCTGCAGTACCTAGAGTCATTTTCTGCATTGTTTACATCAAATTATGGGCAACTAATTTTATTAAAGCTGTTACTCGTCAGCGCGATGCTGTTACTAGGTGCATGGCATAAGCTTTTTTTAGTCCCGCAAATCACTCAACAACACCATATAAGTATATTAAAACGCTCGATCACTGTTGAAATATTAATTGCCCTATTTGTACTTATTACAACAAGTGTATTTACAACACTTGTTGGTCCGCCTATTTAACGATTAATAAAAAAGGAAAATGTATGTTAATTAAATCCTCTAATTTAAAAATTTTATTGCTACTAATTTTTAGCGCTGTTAGTTCTTTTGCTGTGAACGCACACACCCATGAAGAGCACACAAAAAAAGGCTGGGTCTTTGTTAATGTTGATAGCGAAGCTGCAAAGGCAGTTAGCTTATTTCATGCATCCCTAAAACAAGGCGATGCCAAAGGTGCCCGTAAATTACTGGCCGACGATGTCGTCATTTTTGAAGGCGGAATTGTTGAGCGTTCTGCAGATGTATACGCGAACCATCATATGATAGCGGATATGAAATTCTTAAGTGCAGTTGATAGTGAACTGCTAGAGCATCAAGTTCACACAAATGGAGACATAGCTTACTCAATTTCAAGAAGTAAAACTCAAGGAAAGTATAAAGGGAAAGATATTAAGTCTACGGGAATGGAATCAATCACATTAAAAAACACCGATAAAGGTTGGAAAATCACTCATATTCACTGGTCTAATTAAGGAGTTAACAATGCGAGTAATCTACATTACCTCAGCGTTTTTTTTATCATTAACTATGTCATTTTCGGCAATGAGTATCGAAAAACAGCATAAAACATCAATAATCTATGAAAATTCAGAAAAACCTGAAATTGAGCTTACCGTTTATAAAAGTAAAAATTGTGGATGTTGTAATAAGTGGATTGCTCATTTGAGTGAAAACAATATTCAAACAAAAGCAATTAACGTTAATGACATGGGGTCGATTAAATCTCAGTATCAAATAAAACCTAATATGCGCTCATGCCATACAGCCGTGTCAGCCGATGGATTTGTATTTGAAGGTCATGTTCCCGTTAAACATATAAAACAGTTTTTATCTGGGCAACACGCTCCGCACATTACAGGCTTAAGTGTACCAGCCATGCCTATTGGCACTCCCGGAATGGAAATGGAGGGTATATTTCACAAATATAATATTGAACTACTCACTGACAACTCAAATGAAGAAACCTACAGATACATAAGTAAATCCAGCGAGCAATTTTAGCCTAACGGCATAATTTTTGATTTAATTGTTAAATACCCATTTTACACAACAGGAAACACTGATTTGTGAGCTTGATAGTGTAAAAATTACTCACATGTAAAAACAAAATACAAAACTTTTAAGGAGCAATACAATGTCACACTATTCAAAATTTTTTTAATGATAGCAACATCCACAATAACCATGTTTGTATTGATGTATTTGAACACCTACCAACTTAGTCATGTTTATTTTAGTGAAACTCGTACTTATATGGCGCTTTATATGGGAGCCACGATGGCAGTGATAATGCTACTTTTCATGCTCAATATGTATAAAGATAAAAAGAAAAATATAACAGTACTCATTGCTAGTGTTGCCGTATTTGCAGGAAGTTTATTTTTAGTTCGCTCACAAGTGACTGTTGATGATAGCTCATGGATGTCGGCGATGATCCCACATCATTCAATTGCCATACTCACCAGTGACAGGGCAAAAATCAAAGATAAACGCGTTCAAAAGCTTGCTACAAATATAATTGAAGCCCAAGAGCGAGAAATAAAAGAAATGCAATGGCTCCTAAAAGATATAGAGCAAAACGGCATTGCACAAACCAATGCTCAAGCACAATTAAGAGCTGTTCCAGATTTCAATTCAAATAAATAAATAAACCGCATAACATAAGGAGTAAAGCATGAGTAAATCAGCCCAACTTTTTAGAATGGCAACAGATGAGCATATTTGTCCGTTTGGTTTAAAATCGAAAGACCTACTAGAGCGAGAGGGATATACAGTTGATGATCAGCTTTTAACTTCTCGAGAGCAAACAGATGAATTTAAAAAACAACACAGTGTAGAAACTACACCTCAAGCATTTATTGATAATAAACGTATAGGTGGCTACGACGATTTACGTGATTACTTTAATAAGCCACAAGCAGCCCAAGAAGGTACAACTTACACGCCCGTGATTGCGATTTTTTCGGTTAGTTTTTTGCTTAGTGTGGCATTTAGTTTTGCATCGGATAATAGCTTATTATCAATGCAAACCGCTGAACTGTTTGTAGCCCTAACAATGGCAGTGTTAGCAATACAAAAGCTTCAAGACTTATTTAGCTTTACTAATTCATTTATAACCTATGACTTAGTCGCTATGAAAGTAGTCAGGTACGCTTATGTTTACCCATTTTTAGAAGCATTTGTTGGCATTGGAATGATAGCCGGGTTACCAGCCTATATTATTGCCCCTATTTCATTATTCATAGGTGGGGTTGGTGCTGTTTCAGTGATAAAAGCAGTCTATATAGATAAACGAGAGTTAAAATGTGCGTGTGTAGGCGGTGACAGTAACGTACCACTAGGGTTTATCTCTCTAACAGAAAACTTATTTATGATAGCTGCCGGTATTTGGATGTTTGTTAGGTAAATAACAGCTTTAATTTAAAAATATGATGACGAGCTTATTTATAGCACGAACCAGATTCAGTAGTTGAGTCTGGTTCTGCCTGAACTTAAAATGCCATCAATTTGCTCTGGCTTCTCTAAGGTATCTTGAAGTTACAACGAGACTAAAGTTTTTTATCAATTGCATGATTTAAAAAAGCACTAGCCCTCTAATTTTATTAAATAGATCTAATCTAAATTTGATTCCAGAATTCTTTTGGCAATAAATTTTTAATCATCCTAGTGTTTAAGAATTTATAAATTTAATTAATAAATTTTGTGAAATTTTTCTAGTCCGCTTAGAGCGATAACCGGCCATTGAGATTGTCTTAATACAATAGTTAGTTGATTGGCTAATCTATGTGGTTTGCGCATATATTCATGAAAATGAGCGACGCGCGCATATTGTTCTATTTAACTTTTCTTTAAAGTTTTAGAAAACTTAATGATAGTAATACCTTAGATTATTTGTTAAAACTATATAATGTGAAAAAATGAGCGTAGCGTCGGCAGAAATATACGCGATCAACGCACTATAAAATGTTAGTGTAAGCATGAAAAAAATACTGATATTGTCACTACTATGTTTAGTTTCTGGAAAGGCTCTTGCTGATTGCTCTTTTGAATCGCAAAAGGATAATTACAAACCAGAAGTTGCAGCTAGTCTGGCTGAGAAGGCGTTTAAAGAGAATAATGTTTACTTCATCGCAGTAGCGGATGGAATTGCACCTTCTCGCCCAGGCTTCGATATCTCATTTACTTCATGTATTTTTAAAAATACTAAATGGGAGATGCTTTGGGTTGGAGCTGATTCGCAGTACTGCGTTAACCATGAAGCTCTTAGAGCGCAGGCCAAAAGCTATGCTCAAAATTTCAACAAGACTATGGTGCAATTGGCAAGTATGCAACTTCGTGAAATGTGCCCCGAACTCCGTACACACTAACAAGCAGCGGCAGAGCGACAGCCAACACTACGCGTTGGCTGCGTCTGCGCTGGGCGTTATGTGCTCTAAGGTATCTCATGCTCTCAATCACCAGTGAAGATAAAGAGAATCAACTTAAAAGTTATTGTCAGCATTGGCTGAGCTTATTAGCCACAAATCAATTTGAAGACGCAGAAAAGCTCATTGATATAAACAATAACTATGGTGTTGTATGGGCAGAATCTGAACTCAAAGACGCTGTGCATGATTACTTTGGTAGCGATGCCCCTGTGAGTTTTCAAAACGAAAATATAGCGAATTGTTACCCTGAGTTTTTAGAAACCGATTCAGGCTCATTGATCTTCGGCTTTTATTTACCCGCCAATGGCGAGATAACCGACCTAACTGTTGAATTTGAGTTTGTACCAATTGGGAACAACAATTATGCTGCAACAATCAACGATGTTCATGTTCTGTAGCATGTACGCACATAACAAGCGCCAGCACATCGCGCCTGCGACGCTGGACTCGCAACAAGTTGCTCGCCCGTGTGGCGGGCGTTATAGCGCTAAATGGAGTTTGGATGATAGGAGATAAACGGAAGTACAAAATTGCGTCATTTATCTTTTTGACTTTAGGCGCGGCCATATTTCTTAATACAGTACTAGAAATTTTCGAGTTCGATGTATTCAACTTTTTTGAGTTTATAAAGGGTATAGCTGGCGCACTTGGGTGTATTTCAATCGGTCTTGCCCCAGAAAAACTATTCTTACCTATGTCTGAGGCTTTTCAAAAAGTAGGTGCCAGTAAGCGACATCAAATTTCAGACAAGCTAATTATTAGTGCTGGTGTATTAGCCATAACCGGTTTAATCGGTTCAGTCGCGCTATAACAAGCAAATTTTATCGCCAGCAAACAACGCTGGCTGCGACGTCAACCCGCTGCGCGGCTTTCCGCGCTAAATTTGGGCGTTATGTTGGAGCAGCATATTGATCGCTCGTATTAAGACAATCAGTTTTGGGGTATTAGTAGCTGCATTAATCATTACGATCACGTTGATGGTAGCCGATGTTGAATTTTATGGGCTCCTCAGTGTTTACGTATTTATGGTTTTATGGAGTTTACACAAGATATTTTTGTGGCTCATCGGTGATGAGTTTGGCATCGCCGTTCAGGTGAAAATTAAGAAAGACGCACCAAAAGCAATTCGTTTCCTTGGGCTGTTATTTGTCTGCTTTGTTTTTTATTTCGTAGCTAAGGGGCTTATCAAGCATGTTTCAACATAACAAGTTGCTTAATTTCGTTCCGGCCACAAACAGCATGGCCTCCACTGGACTGCCTACGCTGCGCTGCGGCAGCCAATTAGCAAAGCGTTAGCACTGTCCACTTATGGCACAAAGCACGCATTCGTCCTAACTCATTTCTGTCCATCGACGAGTTTACTCGACCGTCTGCTTCTCGCTCAAAGCCGCCTGTCAGGCGAAGTCTAAACCCGTTCTTTTAAACTGTAAGATCGGATATGAGCTACTACAAATTAGAGATGTCTACGTTAGGCGCATATGTTTTTAGTTGCAACCATTTGAACTAATTAGATTGTTGATAAACGTTTTTTCGTTAAAACTTTCTTTGAGCCCATATTTACCTTTTATGTATTTCCATTTATTTAGGTAATCGCAATGAAAGTGCTTATTTCGGGGCATCCACTTATGTGGTGGCTGAGCGCCTTTAGATTGGTTTGCGTTGTCTTCTACAGCTAAGAGATTTTCAAAGTCGTTGGCAAATGCTCTTCTTTGATCTCGAGTCCAGTATTTACCCCCCATTTCATGGGCATGGGCTAAAGGTACAATATGGTCTATGTCGATATCTGAGGCTTTATAAAATGTTTGAGCAGTGTATGGGTCTATCCATTCACCCCAAGAAACGTTGCAGGGCTTATTTCGTTTAAATTTAACTGGTGACTTTGAATCTCTAATGAGTATTTCAGCTCTTGCATCCTGGCAGTCATTATCGGCATCAACCCAATGTGGCCAATCTTTTCTATTATAAGTAAGCGAGCCAATTGCGAAGCCTTTTGGCACTGGTTTAATTATATTTGGCGAACTGGATGTTGGCTTGCTTTTACTGCTATGGCAGTGATACTCGTTTCGCTTTTTATCGTTATGGCAACCCTCTGAATTCGTTCGACCACTGTGAGCTGAGGCACTACTGGAGGCCATCAAAGTTAGTATTAATATTAGCGCTTTCATTAAAATTCCTTATACCTGACGTTATTTAACCAATAACGTCACTGTCTAAAGCTATGGTTGATAAATATACAATAACCGATTTAATTGCATTTTATAATGGGGATGTCTGACCAACGTGTTGTGTAGTGAGGTGATAAGAAAGCACGCTTCATATTCCACGTTTGTGTAAGCTTTTCACTGCCGATTGATAAAGTGCCCACGCCATATCGTTTATTTATAGCATCTAAGCACTCCATCATCCTTGGTTTATCTTCACTGACAGAGAACATGTCAGCTTGTTGGAATATCTCACTCTCTAATTCTATTGCACCAATACCGCAGCGATAAAAGCGCGTATTTACTTTAAAAATATCATTTATGACGTCAGAGACGGCTTTAGCCATAACACTGGTATCCGATGTCGGTATGGGAAACTCATATAGAAGTGATTTTTTATAATAAAATTCTTCGTGAGGTGAGCTGGCAGCAAATATAACGATACGTTTTGCTAAAGAGTGCTGATCCCTCAGTTTGCGGCCAACAATGGCAGCATGCGTAACGAGAGCTGATTTTAGTGTTGTTATATCACAGACTCTTTCACCAAAGCTTCTTGTAGAGTATATCTCTTTTTTATTCTGCTTTACTTCATCCCAACTTAAACACGCGATACCGTTTAATTCGCTGACTGTTCGCTCAACGACAACACTGAACATTCTTCTCATGGCCTTAGGATTTTGGCAAGCGAGCTCCCAAGCTGTGTTAATCCCCATGAATTTAAGTTTCTTTCCTAAACGGGAGCCTATGCCCCATACATCAGTGACATCCATTCGCGTCAGTATTGCTTGGCGAGAATGCTCATCGTTAATAACTGCAACACCGTTATAGCCGGACAGCTTTTTAGCTGCATGGTTGGCGGCTTTAGCTAGCGTAGGTGTCGTACCAAACCCAACACCAACGGGTAGACCGGTTTCACGCCAAACAGCACGGCGTATTGTTTGTCCATAGTCGGCCCAATCATCAATGATTTTAGTGAAGCCAGTAAAACGAAGGAAAGACTCATCGATACTATAAACATAGTGGTCATCACAAAAGCGGTTTATAACCGTCATCATTCGATCGCTCAAATCAGCATACAGCTCATAGTTTGATGAGCGAACAACCACATTATGTTGTTCTAGGTAGTTTTTAACTTTGAAGTAAGGCTGAAATTTTGGAATGTTCAGCTTTCTGGCAATAGGGCATATGGCGCAAATACACCCATCGTTATTTGTTAGAACCACAACTGGTTTAAAGCGAATAGAGGGGTCAAAGACCTTTTCTGCACTCGCATAAAAAGCAACAGCATCTACGAGGGCAAACATCGACTCAGCTCGGCTTTATTCTTATGAAGACGAATGCTCGAAGTAACAACACCTTCTAATTTAAAGTCATCATTTTCAGAGATATAAACAGACTGATAGTTTTTAGAAGCAGAAATGAGTAAACGGTTTTTTTTATCTATTATTTTACACACAAAAGTCCCGTTATAACTCGCAACAATCACATCGCCAGTACTCACATTTTCAGCTCTATCTACAACGAGTAAGTCACCATCGAAAATCCCTACATCTTGCATTGATTCACCCGATGCTAAACCGATAAATGTCGCATTAGGGTGCTTTATTATGAGTTCATCGAGTGAAATTCCAAGCTCTGTATATTCTGCTGCAGGAGACTCAAATCCTGTAATACCGGCCTCTATAAAAATTGGAATAACAAACATACGCACCTCTACACTGTTTATTTGTACAGTATAATTCAGCTTGCAACGCTTACCAAGAAATTTAAATGTTAAATGAGAGCTTAACTAAGCTAATATCGTTCTTACTTCAGCAAAACAATGAGTTATCGAGATATCATCTTTAATGAGGTGTCACCGTTTCGTGAAAACTATTCTGTGGAATAATCTTAATTAAAGACTGGCCTAAAAGCCTATTTAGTTATTAATATAAAGGCGGTTTTTTGAGCAAACTATAAGAAAGCGGAAGAGGGGTAAACTCGTTTTTGCCCCAAAACGTGTTGAGGCGAATGCCTCAAAAGAGCGATAAGCGGACATTAAAAAGTTAAATTTATTCCTGCTTATTTGAGTAGAAGGCTAATTTTGTGCGACAACATTATTAAACGCCGTTTTAGTGTGTTATGAACCGCTAAAATGGTGTTCAATAAGCTGTTATAGGGCTAGATGATTAACCTACCCTCAGTGAATAATTAAAAGGATGAGTTATGGATAACCTTAAAGTACGTCTTGAAAACTGTTACGGTATTTCTTCATTAGATGAAGCTTTTGATTTGTCGAATGCCCGAGGAAAAGCTAAAGCTTACTCAATCTATGCCCCAAATGGATTGATGAAAACATCGTTTTCTAGAACTTTTGATGCTTTATCAAAAGGTGAAAAACCAAAAGAAGAGCGTTTTAATCGCCAAACAACTTGTATTGTTGAAGTTGATAATGTCGATATCCAAAAGGAACAAATATACGTTCTTAAATCTGAAATAGAAATAAACTCTGATAATGAAGCTGTAACGAATATTCTTATTAATCAGGAAAGTAAGGCTAGATATGACTCATTAATTTCAAATATTAATAAGCTGAAATCAAAGCTTGGTACATCACTCCAAAAAAAATCAAAAATAAAAAAAGATGATGTCGAAAATAAACTGATAAATGACTTTCACGCAGATGATTTTGTAAGAGCGATAGAGTTAGCAAAAGAAATTGTCATTGGAGATGATTTAGGAAGTTTTATTTATAATGATATCTTTGACCCTAAAGCTATTGCGATATTAGAGAGTCCTGAATTTTTATCAAAATCTAATGAGTTTAATCAACGATATCAAGAGCTTTTTAATCAGACAGGTTCTATTTATAGTCGCGGAGTTTTTAACCCTGTAAAAGCTGATACTTCTTTTAACACCTTAAACAACCAAGGGTACTTTGCAGGTGGGCATAAAGTTCACCTAAAAGGTGATGCTTCTTCAATTGATTACGAAGAGCTTCAAGAAAAGATGAAAATTGTGCATGAATCAATCGACAGTGATGCTGAGCTTAAAAAGTTAAGAGGTAACTTATCTAAAAATGCGCAAACTCAAGCGTTGATTTCATTATTGGAAAGTATTTCCGCAACAGAAGTTGATTTGCTTTTACATAATGTTAAGCCTGAGAATCAAGTAGAATTCAAGAGGAGCTTGTGGGCTTTTTATATTCAAAACAGTCCAGATACTGACGTATTTCTAGAAGCATTCTCTGCCAATCAGACTGAGCTACGACAAATCGAATTAGACGCAGCAACAGAAGCACCGAATTGGTCTAAAGCTATAGAGCTTTTTAATAACCGCTTTGTGGATATGCCATTCACTTTGTCACTATTCAACCAAGTTGAAGCTGCTTTAGGAAAAGATAAAGCAAAATTAAAATTCACGTTTAAAGATGGTGATGATCGAATAGATTGTACCAGAAGTGAAATAAAGTCTTTAAGCCAAGGAGAGAAGCGTGCACTCTATCTTCTTAATTTTATCTTTGAAGTCGAAGATAGAAAAAGGAAGTCAGCGCCAACACTTTTTATTATTGACGACGTTGCGGATTCTTTTGACTATAAGAATAAGCATGCAATTGTTCAATATCTTGAGGATATATCAAAAGTAGAGTATTTTTCACAATTAATTTTGACCCATAATTTTGATTTCTTCAGGACTTTATCAAATAGCTTCGTACATTATGAAAGATGCTTAATGGCTAGTAGAACGGCTGATGGCATAAAACTATCAAAAGCTGAAGGTATAAAAAATTATTTTATTGGTAAGTGGAAAGAGCACATAACAAGTAGTGATTTTATCTTATGCGCAACTGTACCTTTTACAAGAAATCTTCTTGAATACATAAAAGGTGAAGATGATCCTGACTACTTAAAGCTGACTAGCTTGCTTCACTGGAAAGAAGATACCTCCCAAATCACAATTGGGGAGTATTATGAAATTTATAATCGATTATTTGGCACAACCTACCCAACTAACAATACAAATTCATTTAAAGAATTACTATTTTCTAAAGCTAACGAGATCAAGAATAGGGCCAATCACGATGGCCTTAATTTAGAGGATAAAGTTCTTTTATCAATTGCTATTAGAATGACTTCTGAAATTTTTCTTATTGAAGAAATGCGTAAAATAAAAGAAAACGACGCTTATTGGTGTCAATCAAAGAATCAATTTGGCGCATTAATAAAGTCATATGTAAAAGAATTGCCAGATAGTAATGCTATCAAAACCCTTGAGAAAGTTAGTATTACTGTCAGCTCTAATATTCACCTTAATTCTTTTATGTATGAACCGATATTAGATTTAACTATTGAACACTTGACCACGTTGTATTCAGAAATATTAGAGTTAGAGTCTGCTGTGTCTGTTCCCCAAGAAAGTGAGCCAGCCCTATAACAACACGCCCTGAGGTGGACGACTAGTAAAATTTAGCTATTAATTGCAAATTTTAAAAGTGGTGAGCCTCTGCGTTTTAATGCTGCTAAATACGTTGATTCATCGTAGGGTGTATTCGTTTTCCAACACCTAAATACAATCCTTATCCATTTAAATGCCAGTGATCTAATAATGCTGTTGTGCGGCTTACCCTTGGCTTTTTGTTGCTCATAATACGCTTTAGCCCAAAATGAATAACGAATAGAAAAGCCTGCCCATTCTACAAATGTTTGCCTTAAAAAAGTGGGGCAACTATAACGCCAATGAGTCCACATCTTTTGACCACTGCGCTCAATAATAGGCGCTATACCCGCGTACTTTTGAAGCTCTGCAGCATCATTGTAACGCGCACGATTACTTCCAAAAGCAACAAGTAAACGTGGGGCGAGTTGTGGACCTGCACCGGGTAAGCTATCAAATATCTTTTTATCCTGCTGGGCTTTATAAGCCGATTTTATTGCTTTATCGAGCTTTTCAATACCTTTTAATAACACTTTAAATTGCGTAATAAGCACTTCAACGAGAATTTGATTAGGCACAATGACGCCTTCATCCAGAGTTAATGGCATTGAATTCTTAATACTGTCTAATCGTGCATTATTGACCGTGGAATAGTGTGAGTTATGACTCTCAAAAAAGTCGAGTAAAGTCTGTTTTCTTGCTTTTTTAACCGCAGTGAGTGACGGCCACTTCTGAATGAAGTCGCAGAATATATACGTGTCCTTTTCTTTAAACCATTCAAGTACCTGTGGGTAATAATTCTTTAATGTCGCTGTTATTTTATTGGATAAATCGACACTGTCTTGCACTAAACTTCGGCGATATTCAACAAGCTGAGACAGCGTTCGCATAGCTGCTGACTTTGTAGTGGTCAATAAAATTTGGCCACAGTTTTATAAGTAGCGCAAACAATGCCGCTAGGATACGAGAAATGATGTAACGGCAAATATGTACTATTTCAACTTAGAACGGTTTCATACACCGAATGGTGACCTATCGGCAGTAGAATATGAGCAAAGATCCTTAAGAAGCCCTGATTTGATTTCGCAGAACTTGGATGTACTTTTAATTAATCTAAGTTAAGTTTATACATCAATCTTGGTGGCATTATGTCTTCAAATTCACAATTTAACGCATTAGCTAGCTTGTATAATGTTTCTAACTTAATATTCACATTACCTCTTTCCATTTTTCCATAGTTACCACGCTCTATACCTACATAGGCGGCAAAACCTTCTTGCGAATAGCCTGCTTCTTTGCGTTTTTCACGTAGTTTTTCACCAAAATGTTTAACTAAATCACTCACCTGATTTTCCTCAAGGCAAAATGATTAGATTTTCATGTTGAGCGCTTAACTACCACGCCCTATAATACCCATTATTATAAGAAGTTTATTAGGATTTACTTTGAAATTTGACCCTCTCGTAGCTCAAATTATTGTTGCACCAAATTTTAATAACTTTACAACAAGTGATGTCCGCTCGGCGTACTTAGCATTAAAAAGTGATTCTTCTTTAGTACCTACAGCCGTTAGGCGAAATATATATGCTGAATTGCTCAAGCTTGTTAAAAAAGGCTGGTTGAAAAAGGTGGTATCAAATAAAAAAGGATTTACACGATTCAATAAAACAAAGAGCTTTAACGTTGAGGCAATTACTCACTTAGCTAGTGCCATACCTATTGCAACAACAGAAAAGGCAGATGATAAACACGCGCTGTTACTTAGTAAGTTAAACCATTACAAAGCCGAGCTGTTATTGAATATGGGGGAGTCTGAGGCATATAAAGAGCTTTATTTGGAGTCACCCGAACTGGTAGATGAACTTCAGCCACAATACAACAAAGCGAGAGACAACAATACAAGAATACTTGGCAAGATTAGAGCGATTGAAGGCTTATTGAAGCAAAATGAAGAAATAGAGAAAATATGAAACTAAGACTATGGCAAACCGAGTGTATTAATTTAGCGCTTACACAATACCAGAGCGGCAATAGCCACTTTTTAGCCTTGGCAACTCCTGGGGCGGGTAAAACCTTAATGGCCTCAGAATTAGCCGATCAATTATTAAAAAACAATATGGTCGATTTAATCATTTGTTTTTCACCGTCGTCTATTGTTTCTCAAGACTTTAAGGAAAGCTTACAGCTAAAAACGAATGAACGATTTGATGGGCTTATTGGCGCTAAAGGTAGAGCTTTAACCTATCAAAGCTTACAGTATTTAGATGTGCACTTTTGGCAGCTATTTGAACGATATCGTGTTTTTGTAATATTTGATGAAATTCATCATTGTGCTGGCTCTAATATGGACAATGCCAATGCATGGGGTGAACAGATAATACTTAACATTCAAAATAAAGCACAGTACACATTAGCCTTAACAGGCACTCCTTGGCGCTCTGATGCTGCACCTATTGTTCTTTCATCTTACCAGCTGCCTAACAACAAAATAGCGTGTGACTACGTTTACGGGCTTTCAGAGGCTATTGTAGATAATGTGTGTCGGGTTCCAAAAATAGTAGCTGTTGATAATAACCATATTACAGTTGTAGATGACGTTGAAACCAAAACATTTAACTGCTTTAAAGCGTTATTAAACTACTCTGGCGTTTCTTATCAAGAAATTATTGAAAATGAAGCGGTAATAAAATACATAATTTCTTCCGCTCAAAAAAAGCTTATCTCATTTAGATTGATAAACCCCGATGCAGCGGGGTTGATTGTTGCATCGTCTGTTGAGCATGCCCATCAAATCTCTATGTTAATGCGAACTCACTTTGACGAGGATAGCACTGTTGTAACCTACCGAGAAAATGAACCTACAAGTATTATTCAGCAGTTTAGGTATGCACAAACTAAGTGGATTATTTCTGTTGGTATGATTAGCGAAGGTACAAATATCCCTCGTTTGCAGGTTTGCTGCCACCTTACAAACATAAAAACAGAAATGCATTATCGCCAAATATTGGGCCGTATACTGAGGGTAACAAACTCTAAAAACCAAGAAGCTATTATGTACATGCCTGCCGAACCTAAGCTTTTAGAGTACGCGTATAGAGTTAATCAAGATGTTCCATTTGAAGCTGATGTAGTTAAGTTTGAAAAGATGAAAGCTACTGCTGAAGAACCTACTGAAGATGAAGGTTTAAGTGAAATGACCTTTAATAAGAAAAATAAAAAAACCTCCAAAGCTCAGTTTGATTTTGATAACTTTGCTGACTTTTTTGATCAGCCAGTTATGAGCAATAGACCTGAAGCGACAGAGGAACATTTTTTAACCGGTGCCTATGAGCGAATTATTAATATATCAGGCCGTTTTCAACAAGAAGCGATCGCTTTAGGGTTAAGTGAATTGCGGTAAATACGCTAGAATTTACCTCAAGTAGACCTCTACAGGTAACATCAATTTCAGTTACACGAGGAAATATAACTTAATTTAAGGTGTTGCTATGTATAGCTTCTCTGAAATTCATAAAAAAATAGACTTTATAGAGATTTTAACCAATAGAAAGATCAGTGAAAGTTCAAGTCACCTAGAGCAAATTAACTTTATACATCAAGGTGTATATATCAAAAATGCTGAGCGTCTAAGGATAGAGTTAGGCTGGGATATACGAGTATTTTCTTCAGCTATTAGAACTAGCAACAGCTCATATGTACGCTATAAAAAAGAATTAAAGTCTTTAAATACCACTTTGAGTGAAAGTGCATTTGAAATTGCAAAAATTTGCTCTTTTTGTCTTGATTACTTTGAAAATATAGAGCGTTTTAATATTTGGTTAAACGCCCCTTCACTCCAATTCGACTCTAAAAAACCTTTAACGTTTATGAATTCTATAGCTGGCCGTGAATTAATTAAAAATACCGTAAACAGACTCAAGTATGGCTATAACGCCTAAAATGAAGGTGTCTTATGACGTGAAGCACACTATCAATAGACTTCAATACCTGAGGGGAAGCTCTCTTCATTGCTTGATTTTGCAAGAAGTTATCACTTTAGAAATTAATGAGCTTATTAATGGATAAATTTTCTCTGATAGTCACATTTTTTCCAGATATAGTCTTTGAACCTTGAAAAACTCCGATATCGCTGGTGATGAAGCTAGCTAGTCTCTATTTCTCCATGGTATTGGAAATGCAGAAGATGAGGTTGTTTCTAGAGCAACATATAATCTTACTTTCAGGTCAAAGGCATACATTCGACAGGCATCGGCGTAACTTCCGAATGGGGATCTAATGGCACTAAAAACTATTTGGGAATATAACTATAAATGGCTATGAAACTATATTAACAGGTAAAAGTGTCGCTAATTTTAATGATCCCACTATTTACCGAAGCATAGTTGGTGACTTTGAAAGTGTAGAGTTTCCTAGTTTGTAAAGTAACCCGGATATTGGCATACGACGACCAAACATCCTTAACATGTCCAATTGGAATTGATTAAGTCTCATTAAGTAAGCGTAGAAAACTTACGAAGCTCAGATAGTGTTATTAATAGAGAATCTAAAGCCTCCTTTTCACTAATTTCTTTTGAGTTTAGAGCGCCAGCAACCTTGAGCATGTGTTTCACTCTAATCTTAACCTGAGTTGATACTTGGTTTTCCTCTATATTTCGATTTGAAGTAGGTTGATTAGTTTCATGGGCGAGGTGAATGTATGTTGATAATGTGTCAGTAGATGCGTGCATAGTGATTTTTCGGCACGCATTTGCAGCAACCGTTAAAATGTTATGAAAACTTCCGGATTTAGCTAATTTTTTAATGGACTTAGCTATTGTTAGAGTGATAAACCTATGGCGGAAGGAGTGGTTGGTAACATGGCTGAGATGGCGGCAGTATTTGCTTCCGTTAATAACTTTCTTAGCATAGTTTTTTAAGTATGTGGCCTTGAGCGCCTTCCCGTTCCTTGAGTCAACGAATATCGCATCGTGGCTAATATCAGGAAATATATTTTCCACCATTTCGATGTGCCAAAGTAGAATCTGGATATCGTCCCGAGTTGTTTCAACTTCGCGCTTTTTGCCTTTGTACTTACCTTTCACAACAGGAATGTTTCTAATGATGTGCTGCTTGCTGCTAAGCAGGCCTTTGGCCGCTTCCTTAATCATTGATCTGGTGATTTGATGTATTTCGGTAATTCTCGAGCCAGATATATCAAGTAAAGTGGTGAATGCTTGCCATCTGCTTAGGAGAAAATCGTCAACAATGGGGTGGAACGTGTTGCAATTAATCGAATCAAGCCACATCTCTAACTCGTGGTCACGAATGAAATCAACATCAGTACTTATGTGAATTAAGCCATCAAGGCAGTGGTGAGTATAGTATTGTATTTCGATGTGGCCTTTTTTTATAGTCTTCTTCGTATAGTTTACCTTGTAACTCTTAGTGTCATCTTTATCGCAGCTGGCTAACATTACCTCTGGTTGTCGGTTAGATATATATACTATGTATTCAATAGCTAACCTGACGTGTTTTATTATTGTGTCGTCAAATATACCTCTGTCTTTGAGGTGTTCAACAAAGTGATAGAGAGTGCTATCATTCGCATCATAAATATTGGTGTTTTCTAGCTCTAGAAAAGAGCAGAACAAATTTAAGTTGTATGCCTTTTTAACAACTGTAGTTGCAAGGGGTTTTACGTTATAAACTCTAGGGCCGCCTCCAACATGGGTAAGAAATGCGTTCGCATTCCAATCAAAGCTGCCACCTTCCTTTATAATCAGGGGGACCTGGCATTTAGACCTTTCAGCTATTCTGCTGCTAGTTAAGATGCTACCAAGGTTAGGCTGGTCGGCAATAAAAACTTTCGACATTACTTAACGTCCCAAATACGCTGTTTTCCAAGTATGTGCGCTTGGTCTAGGATTAGTTTTCTAATGGCGTCGTCAATTACCTTATCCTCTCGGTAGCTTTCAATCAGATGCATGTAAGCGCGATATACTTCTGCTAAGGAATTTTTCAGTTCTTCATTCTCTTTGCGTAATTGAACAGTGGTGTCGTCAGTAGATTCATATTGCCGCCTCTTTTTACATTCCTTTTGGCCTCCAGCGAGTCTTTTATTTACATTTTTGATCGCCGCTTGAAGTTTTTTAAGTGCCTGAGCGTTGTGTTTGGTGTGTGCTGTATTCCATGAGTATGAGACGATGCCTAGTTCATCATCGCTCCATTTGTGAACAGCTGACTCCGCAATAGAATATCCTTTAATATTCAGGGATGTGTATACATCATCAATACACTTAATTGCATCTATTAAATTGGCTTTCTTTAAAATTGACTTGGTAATGTCGTTCTTTTTGTTTATTACCTCAGTTGAGGTTTCTCCAGGCTTGTACTGAGACATTATTAGTATCCTTTTTTTCCAGAGAAATAAAAGAAAACTTCCTCACCTTCAATTCTACAAAAGCGAACTTCCTGGTTGGTTTTTTCTTTATGTTCAGAAATTAGCTTTTGCACAAGAGGTTCTATTACAGTCGATACATTCGATGTTTTTCTAGCTTTATCAACAATGGCGAGAATATCTTCATCAGCATTGATGTGTTTGTTTAAAGAGGCTCCGATTCTAGCAAGAGCTAACTCTGCTTCCTCAATCCATTCATCAGTTGGAGCTATTTCAGCATAATGAAATGTCTGGTCTAAGCTGGCGTGCCCCAGAAACCAAGAGAGTTCATCCAGCCCCTCTCCATCAGTAAGATTGAAATATAGAACTGCGAAGAAGCGTCTAAATTGATGTGTTCTCGCGTACCATCTCTTTCCATCAATCACTGGAGACTCGACCCAGTCAAAAAATGTATCTAAGCAATCGTCTAGAGCGTCTCTGCTAAGTGCTTTTTGATGTTCATTAGTTTCTCTTGTATAGGTGGATGCGGTGCTTGAACGAGCATTGAGAGTACGAGTAAAAAGGTACGATTCTTTATCGTCACAAACTAAACTACGTCTATCTTCAATTTCGCATACAAATGCAGCAAACTCTAAACCGTAATCATATACTAGGTCAGGGATTGGCCTGTGTACCTCTTCAAGCTCCCATCTTTCTGAGCTTTTTGGTATCCGCAAAATTAGATCAAATAAGCCATCTATTGGTGATTGCACAAAACAATTGCGTCTCAATGTGAGAAGTGAAGTTGTTCTGGCAGCAGAAAAACTAGCGATAAGTATCCAGATAGAGGCGATGTATATCCTTACAGCTGTTGCTACGGATATGCCGTCGCTAAAATCGTTTTTATAATTCTCACTCTCACGACGCCATGAAGTAAGATTTAGGTCGTTGAGGGCGGCAGGTATCGAGGTGTTTTCAAAAGCCATAAGTTGATATTTAATAAAATTATCAATATGTTCTCTTGCTCCGTTAGAGTTTATTATGGCTCTCTCTTCCTTATTTAACGAAGAAAGGTATTCCCTCAACGCTAGCCCATAAGTGCGAATAAAGTGGAGTGCCGATGACAGTGTATGAAGAGCCGTTTCAACTGGCATAAGTGGGGTTTTCTTGGGTTCAACCATTTCATTGAAAATGGTGTGCCCGCTTGAGAAGAGCTTCTGTACAGCGTGCCTGAATTTGTACTTTTGAGTAGGTCTGGCTGTGTAAAGGCAGTGAAGTTTAGATATTTCGTTTGATATGGTTTTAGCTTTTGGTACTAAATCACGATCTGCGTCGAATTCAATAATGTAAGCATTGGGGTAATGTTTTGTATAACCAATTTCAGTGCGGAATTTTTCGTGATTACATTCTAAATATTTTATTAACCTGTTTTTTAGGCTTCCGAACTGCCTGGTTGTAAGTGTTGTTGACCGTTTTAGTAAGTCCCAATCTATATCGCCTTTTGAATTCCAGTGATTTAGAATAATTTCCAATAACTTATCAAAATCAAGCCTTTCTACTTTGAAAGATAGTAAATAATCTTTAACGTGTTCAAAGCTGATTTCCGCCAAGGTTCTTATAGGCTTCTGGTTTTTTAGCTTTTGCAGTTCATTTGCGTGAAATATCAAGTGACACGCAGTTTTCAATATATCTCCGGTTCTTTCAGCTCTTGTTATCTTGCCTTTGGTATTCAAGTAGAGCAGGCTGTTCCTTACGTCCTCAAGTAAAGGTTTGTTGATTTTATCTGTCAGTAGTTCGTTGTGAGAAACCTCTCTGGCAAAAGTAAGATTTCGAGTAAGGTTCTGGTTATCTTCTAATGCATACCCTGTTTTTGCTATCACCCAGGTAGTATCGAATACACTTTCATTCATCATCCAGCTGGGTTTGGGGTAGCTGTCCACCTTATTCATAGTTGCTGATTTATTAGGGTCATGTAGTTCTTTGTAAGGGGGTAATCCAGTATTTTCCATTTCACTCTTCTTCGATGCTGTTAAGTTTTTTCTCAGCTTGTCTAAGAAGTTGCTTCATGATGAGAGGACCTTCAGAAATTTTAGAAATTGCAGCTCTACAGTCATCTTTAAGACTTTGCTCTTTACCATCCTTTGCATATTTCAATGCCAGCACTATATTTTTAAATGATACGCAAAAATACTTAACCTCAGAGGTTTCATATTCTGTCTCTTGTGATTTAAGGCTCTCATAAAGAGAACCCCCCATATCTGGATTGTCGAAAGCTTTTGTAACTTGGTCGCTAAACTCTCCGATAGTTAACCCAATTGAGTATTCTGGTGATTCATCATAGGCTATAGCCATGAACAAGAGGATGTGCTGAAAGTTTCTGATTTTTACTCTATACACTAATTCAGCTAGGTAATCAGGGATATACCTTGTAAGAGTGGTTTTTACAGTGTTTCCAAAGTAATTAGCGGCCTTTAAGGAGTTACCATTGGAGTCTAAATAAATCCAAACTCCTTTTGATGAGCGAACTTTTTTTAGTGTGATATTATTTAATATGTCGCTGTTTTTTGCAGCCTTAGCTCTGATTGTTTTTAATGTATTTTGAAAGGTTCCAGGCGTGCGGTATTTGACGCCATCTTTGGAAGAGCATAACCAGAGCTCACTTTGTTTTGTAACTTCTCTCGCCCTACAGGTCATACTAAGTGCTATTTTTAGGCAGGTCGCAGCATCAATATCCTGTTCTGGGATATCTTTTAGATCGAGTAAAGACCCCTCAGCCTTTCTTGTTTTAGCATGTCTAGCTCGGGGCTTTAAGGCCCTGAGTCTTACAGAACCTTCATCAGTTACTTGGATAAATTCATGCCCGTGACCACCTGAATATACTTTCACCCTATACAGCGAGTAAGGGTTGATACCAAGCTCTTCAACAATGATGACTTGCATCGCGGAAGCTACTGAAGTTGTTAATCCAAGGTATTGTTGAACTTCATTTATACATCTAATTCCTTCTAGGTTGTGTTTCCCCGTACCATTTATGAAGCAGTCATAAAAGTGATCGAAGTAAGCCACAAGGTTACTTACTCTTTTTGGGGTTGAAGCAATTCCGCTTGAAAATGGATTGCACTCTTTTTCCCATGCCCGATGATTTTTTGAAGTGACTGTTTTCAATGTTCGAAGCTCGGGATGCTTGAGGAATTCAGACTTTTCACTGTTCGATATTATCAGGTCACGATCTTTAAACTTTCGGTAAGCTTCGTAGACTATTTTCCTTGCTTCTTTAAGTAAGAGCTTTAGATTACTGTCAAGTTCATCGGCTAGCTCTTTTATGAAATCAGGTGTGTTTCTGAATAGGTTTTTTTTTCGTTCATCATAAACGTCAGTGGTACATAGGAGAGGGTTGTTGACTGTAACCTTCATGGTTTTTGTGCACCTCCGTAGGTTGTCTGGAAAGTCTGTATTCTTAGGTATAAGATTATGGTCCCTAAGGACCTCAATGGCATTTTTTACGTTTTGAAACTTTCCGTAGGCAGAGTTTCTGGAGAACTTGCGTAGTAGGTTGTTCCTGAATTTAAGTAGCGATCCTTCGATTACCTTTGGATGTTCGTACCATCTTTGGTGCTCAAAATATACAAAGTTTAAAAAGTCATTTAGTGGACCTCTGTGGTGTTTTACTATCTTGAAATTGTAGACATGCTCTTTTAACCTCACGACTATTTTAGCAGAACAGGTTCTTGATAGCGTATCGTAGAATTCTTCGTCAGCACTGCACTTTTTAGGCTTGATCTTGCTTAGATACTTAGTAGGAATTACCTGAGTCTTATAAACTTTATATTTAGCGTTAAAATTGGGCTTCTCAGGGAAGCGCAAGTCGCCCGTGATTATTCCTTTATTTACTAATAGTGACATTAGGTTGTAAATTTCGGAGAGTTTTGTCAGAACCACATGGTTTGTGTAGTTTTGGCACAGGTGTGTGCGGATATATACGAGAACCTTTGTTAGTTCAGCAGCGTCACCATTTCTTATGGGGGATTCTAGTAGTCCAATGTATGTATCTACTAAGTTGATTACGTTGTTCCTTCCTTGGCGCGCCCGACTTCTGGCATACTTAACGAGCACTCTGTGTGACTCTGGGCATAGAGAGGCGGATAACGAGTTGAGTTTTACTTCGATTGACATCCCAAAATCCCTACTTGAAAATTTCAATTAGAAAAACTATGGTATCAATTATTGTATAAGTCAAATATATAGAGTAGGTTAATTCTAGTTGAAATGTATGATATAAAGTGACACTTTGAAATAATCCCACAAATAACGCAAGTTGTACTTGAGCGCCGCCCTGATGATGCCAGAGATATCGAATTTCCAGTAACTTGTCCTATTTGTGACTCTCATGTTGAAAAGGTTGAAGGCGAAGCTGTCGCTCGTTGTACGGGGGGGCTTGTATGTCCTGCACAACGCAAACAAGCAATTAAACACTTTGCGTCACGCAAAGCGCTGGATATAGACGGCCTTGGCGATAAAATTGTTGATCAGTTGGTAGACAGAGAGCTTATAAAAACGCCCGCTGATTTGTTTATTTTAAAACAAGGACATTTTGAATCACTTGAACGCATGGGACCTAAGTCAGCCAAAAATTTAGTAACAGCCCTTGAAGAGGCGAAAGGCACTACGCTTGCTAAGTTTTTATATTC
This sequence comes from Pseudoalteromonas sp. SR43-7, assembly GCF_014163785.1. Lineage (NCBI taxonomy): Bacteria > Pseudomonadati > Pseudomonadota > Gammaproteobacteria > Alteromonadales > Pseudoalteromonadaceae > Pseudoalteromonas > Pseudoalteromonas sp. SR43-7. The sequence goes on from NZ_JACJDY010000004.1 coordinate 229,202, forward strand.
ATTAGGTATTCGCGAAGCAGGTGAGGCAACAGCACAAAATTTAGCTAATCACTTCCTTACCCTTGAAAATATAATAAATGCCAGCATTGATAGTTTAACGCAGGTAAGTGATGTAGGCGAAATAGTTGCAACACATGTTCGAGGCTTTTTTGATGAAGAGCATAATTTAGAAGTTGTTAATGCGCTTATAGAGCAAGGCGTAAACTGGCCAGCGTTGAGTGCACCTTCTGAAGAAGAACAACCGCTTGCTGGGCTTACTTATGTACTTACTGGTACGCTAAATACGCTTAATCGTAATGACGCAAAAGCACGCTTACAGCAACTAGGTGCTAAAGTATCTGGTAGCGTATCAGCGAAAACTGATGCGTTAGTCGCGGGTGAAAAAGCGGGTTCAAAACTGACTAAAGCCCAAGATTTAGATATCGACATACTCACGGAAGATGAATTAATTGAGCTGCTTCAAAAGCATAATGGTTAGGACGCAACAATGAGCCGATACGGTCCAGAATACTGGGATAAGTACGGAAGTTACCGAACTCCTATTGCATTTAATTTAAGTTTGCTTGTGCTATTACGTGGCTATTTTATTTGGGTGATTGCGGCTTTAAGTCGCAGGCCTGAACTTGATTTAATGTCGTTATTTTTTAAAAATAAAAATGATTTTTTTATTGCAATAGCAATTGGAAGTATCGCAATAATACCAACTATTTTATTTTGTTTACGCAGACCACGAGATTCACACAGTGCGAGCGATAAGTTAGCAAAAATATGGCGGCATATGCGCTGGCCCCTTATTGTATGTGCTGTTGTTGATTTAACATGGTTAAGTATTCAAGCCGCGCATAGCCATTATCGATTTTCATCATTTTTAGCAGTACAAATGATGATTGTTTTATGGGTATTGTGGTATTTGGTGAAAAGCCGTTATTTAACCGTTTTTTTTAATGATTGGCCTGAGCCGACAGAAAAAGCATCAGAAGAAAAAAAGCGACTTAAAAGGGATTAGTTGTGGACGCTGTAAATAAAAAAATAGCGATAGCTATATCGTTAATAGGGTTAGTGCTTATTATTTTAATGATTAGCACTGGGCTTTTAGAGTCTATGTGGTTTAAAGCGCTATTTGGGTTGTGGGTATTTGTTTTTTGCTCAAGCGTTTATAGGCTAACGCCCTTATTTAAATCAAGAAATAGGCTAGAGGATTTTATTCAGCGAGATGCCCAACATTTACTACTTTTTAGTTTGATGGGATTTTTTGATAAAAAGCATGGTCCAGATTGGTTAGTTATTGAGAGTATTGAACGCATAACGACAAAGGATGATGAGCTAATAATTTACAGTAATAACGAGCGCCAAATGAGTGTTAGTTTACCTGTAAAAAAAGCAGAGCTAGATAGTTTTATTAAACGAATACTTACCGACTCAGAAAAACAAAATATTACCTTTAGCTGAGGAGATTACCTTTAAAATTGAACGAGTTTTAGTTTTAAACGGTCAACACTCTTTAGCTGATCTTTAGTGTATTAAATAACGTAATAATTGACCGTACTTCTTATAAATTTATTAAGTACGGTTAATCAACTATTCAATGAGGCTATTATGTTGAAGTGGAATGATGTTATTAACTTTGCCACTAACGGCAATCCTACCCCAAGTAAAAAAGTAGTCAAAACTGACGAGCAGTGGCGGATGCAACTATCAGAAGATGAATATTACGTAACACGTAAGAAAGGAACAGAGCGCCCAGATAGCTCGGGTAGTTGTACATTACTTGAACCTGGCAAGTATGTGTGTATTTGCTGTGATAACCTATTGTTTGATGCCGATGAAAAGTTTGATAGTGGCACTGGTTGGCCGTCATTTACGCAACCTGCGACAATTGAAGCGATTGGTTATGTAAATGATACAAGTCACGGTATGGAGCGCATAGAGGTGGTTTGTAATGTGTGCGATTCGCACTTAGGCCATATTTTTCCAGATGGACCATTACCAACAGGTTTACGTTATTGCGTTAATGCTGCAGCAATGAAAAAGCTCTAATATTTTATTTACTAGCGCTTTGAATATCTAAATTCATTTCTTTTGCTATATGTAAAATCTTATCTAAACGCTGCGTCTGATCTGCTTGTAATTTAGTTTTATCAAGAAGGGCGTAGCATCTCCTAGCAAGATCCATATTAAATGAGCTGCCAGATTGCTTAGTTGAATCAAATAGGCACTGTAATAAATTAAGTGCGATACTTTGATTACGAGGCATGACTCTAAACGCTTGCGTAAAAGCTTCCAGCGCAGTATTTAACTGCCCTTTATTAAATTGATTAACGGCATGGTTATTAAGCTCTTTTGGACCCATTTTAATATCGCGTCGCTCACTTTGTTGCTGCTGAATATAACGCAAGTAAGTTGTGTCGCTAACTGCAGGGTGTCTTTCACAGTGGCTAATTATTTGTGTGAATAAGGTTTGCGCCTTCTGATGAAACCCCAGTTCATGAAATGCTTTTGCTTTATCAAGTGCTCCATCAACCGATCGGATATGAGTATCGTCGTCATCAAGCTGCTCAATTAGCTTTTTCGCTTTTTGATGCTCGTCTTTTAAGTAATGAAGTCGTGCATTTAGTACATCAATCTGAGCTTGATTTGCATTATTAGGAAACTGTTTTTTTAAATCATTAATGTACTGATTTGTTTGTCTAGAAATTCGTTGAATTTGATCAGTTTGATCAGTCGTTAACGCAAAGTCGATACCGGCACGTGCTGCATTCAAATATACATCGGGGTGGTCGTGTATTGAGTGCTTTGCAAAGGAGGCTATATCTTTTTGAGTTAAATAGCTTTTTTCGTAGTCGTGATTAATTAGCGACACATTACTTAACGATTTTTGGCGTGTGATGTTTCGCGGTGCAATGTCTGCTGCTTGACTTAAAAAGCTTTGTGCTAGCTCAAACTGATTTAGCTTTATTTCTAATCTGCCCAACAAATCAAGGGCTACTAAACGAGTTTCTTGGCGCTCTAACATTGTCTTGAGCATTCGCTGCGCCAAAATATGTTCGTTATTCGCTATAAGTGCCTCTACTAAACCTACTTTTGCCCAAGCAAATTTTTGAATATCGAGAACAGACTTAAAAAAGTCTTTTGCATCTTGAGCACGCTTTAAGCGAAGTAGGGCATCGCCTTTTAAGCGAAGTAGGATAGGACTGTAATTATTATTTTTTTTATCCAGAGCGGTATCAATAAATTTAATAGCTTTTGAATCGTTACCATCATCAATTAATGAATACACTGTTTGTAAGTCGTGTTTACGCTTTAAGATTCGTTCAATGCGTGTTTTAAGCTCTTGTACTGTAAAAGGCTTAACTAAAAAGTCATCTGGCTGCAGCTCAAGAACACTATGAACGAGTGAGCCACTTGTTTCTGCTGAGATAAAAATAAAGCCAGTCGAACTTTTTATGAGCTGCTTTACACGTAGCTCTTCATAAAGCTGGTAGCCATCTTGGTGTTTGTTTAAGTTGAATGAGCAAACTATTAGATCAAACTCTTCACTTAAACACTGCTCTTTTGCAGAGTTTGCATGATCAGCAAAGCGCAACTGCCGAAAGCCAAGCCTTTCTAACGATTGTTTCATATAGCTTTGAGCAAGTGGCTGCTCCTCTACTATAAGTATTTTGGCTTTTGAATAGATCTTAGTTGGCATTGGCTTAAGCGTAATTGTATTTAACACAGACTATAATCAACAGTTTAACTCCTTACAAGGGAATTTAAATGATAGCTGTATTTATTAGGTACTTAACTTTGCCTAATACGTTTATCTAACTACGAAAGTACTGAGCCGAATAACATAATTAAAAACCAAATAAGTAAAATGGAAACGCTATATTTGATGAGTGCTTTGATATGGAAATTTAGATTTTAATAAAAATATGAAATGTATTTAAGGTAAAAATTGGAGTTAAACGTATTTAATATGGGAAAAGTTATTACTAGAGAAGTTGTCTGATGGTATTTATATGTGGTGGGTGATTACTTGGCTTGATACCAGTGACCCTGGCCATTATTTGTAAAGGGTGGTGATGCTCTTTTTCTTACGGCTAAGTTAATTACACACGATTTATATATTGAGTTTTTATAAAGTTCTTAAATGTATTTAATATGAAAAGAAAGAGTTATTACTAGAGAAGTTATCTGATGGTATTTATATGTGGTGGGTGATACTGGACTTGAACCAGTGACCCTCGC
>NZ_JACJDY010000004.1:233531-236318 GCF_014163785.1 Pseudoalteromonas sp. SR43-7
ATATTGAGTTTTTATAAAGTTCTTAAATGTATTTAATATGAAAAGAAAGAGTTATTACTAGAGAAGTTATCTGATGGTATTTATATGTGGTGGGTGATACTGGACTTGAACCAGTGACCCTCGCCTTGTAAGGGCGATGCTCTCCCAACTGAGCTAATCACCCACATATAATAGGTATGCCTGTTATTTAATTCTTTATTATCAATTAACCGCTTGATGTAATTTGGTGGGTGATACTGGACTTGAACCAGTGACCCTCGCCTTGTAAGGGCGATGCTCTCCCAACTGAGCTAATCACCCAAATTACATTTTAATATGCACCATTCTAGGAATGGTGGGTCGTACTGGACTTGAACCAGTGACCCTCGCCTTGTAAGGGCGATGCTCTCCCAACTGAGCTAACGACCCATATTAAATTTTAAAACGCGACTATTGATATAATAATAGGTTTATATGTGGTGGGTGATACTGGACTTGAACCAGTGACCCTCGCCTTGTAAGGGCGATGCTCTCCCAACTGAGCTAATCACCCACATATAAATTAAAACGCTACTATTAAAATAAATAGTACTGGACTTTAACCAGTGAACTTCGCCGTTACTTGTAAATAGCGGTTATGCTCTCTTTTTCTAACTGAGCTAACGACCCATTTAGATTTTTTTGTAATATGCACCATTCTAGGAATGGTGGGTCGTACTGGACTTGAACCAGTGACCCTCGCCTTGTAAGGGCGATGCTCTCCCAACTGAGCTAACGACCCATATTACAATTTTAAAACACGACTATTAATATAGTAATAGGTTTTATATGTGGTGGGTGATACTGGACTTGAACCAGTGACCCTCGCCTTGTAAGGGCGATGCTCTCCCAACTGAGCTAATCACCCACATATAATTTAAAACGCTACTATTAAATAAATAGTACTGGACTTTAACCAGTGAACTTTGCCGTTACTTGTAAGTAGCGGTAATGCTCTCTATTTTCTAACTGAGCTTATGACCCATATAGAATTTAGATGTGAACACTTTAACTAAAAAGTGGTGGGTGATACTGGACTTGAACCAGTGACCCTCGCCTTGTAAGGGCGATGCTCTCCCAACTGAGCTAATCACCCACATCTAAACAACATTGCATTGCTGCGTTGTTGTGGGGCGCTATTATAGATAGAGTTGGAAATGTGTCAACACTTGAATGATAAAAATGTGCTGAATGAAGGTTTTATAAACAATAGGATATGGTTGAAGTCTATTTTATCATCAAATTTGATATTGCAGTTCAATTAAGCACCTAAAAGTGAGTAGGGAATTGTATTTTATTAACCTTAAATTTAGTTTTACGATACTCATTGTTTTTTTACTGGAGTCGTTTTTATAATTATGAGCAAGATGGATTAATATTAGGGCGAGTTATTTAGCGAATAGAGCGGTCATTTAAAAATGAATTTAATCTAAACTTCCCAAAACAAATACTATTTTCAGCATTCTAAACTCTATTTTTGTACTTACTTTATTTTTATAAGCCAACCTAGCCATCTCGTAAATACGTATTCCTCACTACTAGCCTTCGGGTTAAGACTAAATAGATCACATATAACTAGGGCGTGTTGACCTTTGTGGATTCAAATTTGTTCAATCTAGGGGCGATTAAATCGCGGCGCGAGGTTTGTAACCTAGTGGGCCAAGTAAAAGCCGAGCAAAGCTTCCGCTTCACCTACCAAAGGTCAACGCGCCTTGAAGTTTTATACATAGAATTACGAAGCTACAATGCTCTTTTAAAAATGCTCTTCAAACAATAATCGAATTTTTTAGTACGAGTTACGCTGGTTATTAAGCAAGTAAAGGCTGCGGGTACTCTCAAACCCACATTTAAGTTTTGATTATTATAAGCAATTGTAACTTTTAAAAGATTAAAGCGATTGGCGGGGCCTTAATTGGTAGTTTTTTAGATAAGTTTAATTTGCATATAAATGTATACCTTTACTTTGATGCAATTTTGTTGCATTAAATAGGGGGGTAGGGTGTTGTTAAGTATTCGCTGCAATATAGTGATGTTATTATAAGCAGTAGGGCTAGAATCTTATTCAAATTGTGTTTTTTAGCACGCTTGATAGCCAGTTTGTTGAAAATTAAACCATTTAAATAAAGCTAGGTAAAAAACTGTTGACTTTATTTTGGGTGGTGCATAGAATGCGCCCCGCACTAAGCGATACACGATGTGTTTGTCACGACGGGTATTGATTAAGTTGGGGCCATAGCTCAGCTGGGAGAGCGCTTCGCTGGCAGTGAAGAGGTCTGCGGTTCGAACCCGCATGGCTCCACCAAAAATTAGTGTTTTGTCCTAGGGTAGCAGTTTTCTGTGTCCCCATCGTCTAGAGGCCTAGGACACCGCCCTTTCACGGCGGTAACAGGGGTTCGAATCCCCTTGGGGACGCCACTTAACTTTTATTAGTTAAAGGCGGTTTTACCGAGAAAATAGCGTCACAATTAAAGCTCGAGTCTTTACTTGTATTAAACGCAATTACCTTAAAGCTCATGATGTGAGTTAAACTTATCAACTGTCCTAGTGACACATTTATGTGTCCCCATCGTCTAGAGGCCTAGGACACCGCCCTTTCACGGCGGTAACAGGGGTTCGAATCCCCTTGGGGACGCCACTTACTTATTTTTAATAGGGAAGTGTAGTGTTATTAAGAAAGCTCGCCTGAAACGAGTCTAAAAATTCAGTTGTCCTAGTGACACATTTATGTGTCCCCATCGTCTAGAGGCCTAGGACACCGCCCTTTCACGG
>NZ_JACJDY010000004.1:236418-261947 GCF_014163785.1 Pseudoalteromonas sp. SR43-7
AAACGAGTCTAAAAATTCAGTTGTCCTAGTGACACATTTATGTGTCCCCATCGTCTAGAGGCCTAGGACACCGCCCTTTCACGGCGGTAACAGGGGTTCGAATCCCCTTGGGGACGCCACTTACTATTTTAAGTATTGCGTAAAGCAGTGTGACACCGCACTCTCTATGCACGACGTTATCAAGAGTACCAATCTCTTAGATATGTCATTTACTACTTAGATAGGAAAGTGCAGTGTTATTAGAATAAAACCACAAATTAATACCCTCATTTTATACTTCATTTTTATATCAATCTATTTACACTTTGTTACAAAACCAAATCCATAATCGCTCCATATTCCTTGTTGTACTTTTAATTAGTCTTTAAACTCATTGAGTTAATTTAAATATGGACTAAAAAATGAAACTCACAAAAATTGCACTTGCTGTTTTACTTGCATCAGGGTTGGCTGCATGTAATAGCTCAACTCAAGCTGTTGATAAAAATATTGTTACAGAAACATCAATTCCTGGCGTTACACTTATTGAATCAGTGAAATCTAATGCAGGTGAAATCAACATACCGTATAAAAAATATAAACTAGATAACGGTTTAACTGTAATTGTGCATGAGGATCATTCAGATCCCTTAGTACACGTTGATGTAACATACCACGTTGGTTCTGCTCGCGAAGAGTTGGGTAAGTCAGGCTTTGCTCACTTTTTTGAGCATATGATGTTTCAAGGTTCAGAAAATGTTGCTGATGAGGAACATTTTAAAATAATATCTGAAGCAGGCGGTACTTTAAATGGTACAACTAACTCAGATAGAACAAACTATTTTGAAACAGTACCAGTAAATCAATTAGAAAAAATGTTGTGGCTAGAAGCTGATCGAATGGGCTTTTTACTCGATGCTGTAACCCAAGAAAAATTTGAAGTACAACGCGAAACAGTAAAAAACGAGCGCGGCCAACGTGTTGATAATCGCCCTTATGGTCGTTTAGGTGAACGTGTTGCTCAAGCGATGTATCCAGACGGCCATCCATATTCATGGCCTGTAATTGGTTTTATGGACGATTTAAATCGCGTAAATGTAAATGATTTAAAAGCATTCTTTTTAAAATGGTACGGACCAAATAATGCAACGCTTACCATTGGTGGTGACATCAGCGCTAATGAAATACTGCCATTAGTTACTAAATACTTTGCACCAATCCCAAAAGGTCCTGAAATACCTAAAGTTGAAAAAACAGCGGTAACACTAAATGCCGACAGATATATTTCAATGGAAGATAAGGTTCACTTACCTTTATTAAGTATGAGTTTCCCAACGACTTACGCTCGCTCTGAAGATGAAGCACCTCTTGATATACTTGCTGAAATATTAGGTGGAGGTAATAATTCACTACTATACAAAAACCTAGTTAAAACTCAACTTGCTGTTCAAGCAAGTGCAAATCATCCATGCCAAGAGTTAGCGTGTTCAATTAGTCTTTATGCTTTACCAAATCCTACAGCAGGGAAAACGTTAGCTGATATGGAAAAAATCATTCGTGATTCATTTGTTGAATTTGAAGAGCGTGGCGTTACACAAGATGATTTAGATAAAGTAAAAGCTAAAATAGAGTCGGGTGCAATTTTTGGTCTGCAAAGCGTATCAGGAAAAGTCTCTCAACTAGCCGCATCTGAAACGTTTACAGGTAACCCAAACTCAGCTAAAGATGAGATTTCACGTTATAACAAAGTTACAAAAGCTGATGTTATGCGTGTTTTTAATCAATATATCAAAGGTAAATCTGCCGTTATTATGAGTGTTGTTCCAGAAGGTCAAACTCAACTTATAGCTGCCCCAGACAACTTTACGCCTAAAGCGCATGATTTTGGAGGTCCATCTACAACTTCAGCTGATGATTTAGTGGCACGAAGAGCTGTTGATACATTTGATCGAAGTGTTCACCCTATAGCCGGCGCAAATCCTGCTGTTGATGTTCCTTCTCTTTGGCAAACTAAGACCGAAAACGGTATTAAAATATTAGGTACGCAAAGTACAGAAACGCCAACCACCGCTATTTTCATTAAAGTTCCGGGTGGCTTGTATAATGAGCAAGCTAGTAAAGTGGGTTTATCGTCAATGACTGCATCGTTAATGAGCGAGTCAACGCAAAACTACACTACAGAGCAAATGAGTAACGCGCTTGAAAAACTGGGTAGCCAGGTAAGTATCTACTCAGATAAAACACATACAAATGTGTATGTTTCTAGCTTAACCAAAAATGTAGATGCAACGCTAAAGCTTGTTGAAGAGAAATTATTTAAACCAGCATTTAATGCCGATGACTTTGAGCGTAATAAAAAGCAAATCATTCAAAATATTCAACATTCAATGAAGGATGCAGGGTATTTAGCATCTAATACATACAGCAAATTACTATATGGCGACAATATAGCTGCACTTCCAAGTACTGGAACGCTTAATAGTATTGAGGCTATTACATTAGATGACGTTAAAGCTTTTTATAACGCAAACTTTAAACCACAGGGCGCGCAAGTCATTATTGTTTCTGATTTAAAAGAGTCAAAAATTGAGCCAAAGGTTAAAGCTACACTTGCAAACTGGCAAGGTAAATCGAGCCCAGTAGCGGTTGATTTCAGTGAACCTAAAGTAGAAACTAATGTAATTTATTTGGTTGATAAACCAGATGCCCCTCAATCAGAAATTCGTATTGGTAAACGCGATATGGTTGAAGACATTACAGGTGAGTTTTTTAAAGCTAACTTAATGAACTTTGCATTTGGTGGCACGTTTAACAGCCGTATCAATCTAAATTTACGAGAAGATAAAGGCTACACTTACGGTGCTCGCTCTCGTTTTTGGGGTGATAAAACATCAGGTGGCTTTACAGCTTCTGCAGCGGTGAGAGCCGACTCTACTGCAGCGTCTATTACAGAGTTTACTAATGAGCTTAATAACTATGCTCAAAACGGTGTCACTGATGAAGAGCTTATGTTTATGCGTAAAGCTATCAATCAAAAAGATGCGCTTAAATACGAAACGCCTAATGCAAAACTTGGCTTTTTAGCACAAATATTAGAGTTCGATTTAAAACCTAGCTTTGTAAAAGAAAGAAATGAGATTGTTAGCAATATTAGCAAAGAAGAAGTTAACGCCTTAGCTAAAAAACACTTAAACACTAAAGATATGATTTATTTAGTAGTGGGTGATGCTAAAACACTTCGCCCAGAGCTTGAAAAATTAGGTATGAAGGTTGTTGACTACAGTCTTTAACATTTAAATAATTAGAATTACAAAGCAGCTTTTTTAGCTGCTTTTTTTTGCCTGATTTTAGAGTGTTGATCTTTTTGAAAGTAGATTACAAGGAACAACTACAGCGTCTTTTTTTTGATATAAAATATAATTTTGTAGTTTAAGCCTTCAAATAACACCCCATTCCTAGCTTTATTATTCAGTACTTATAAAGATTCAATTTGGTAGCATAAATTTAGACATCCAACTTTATTAGGAGGATTTATGGCAAGTGGGTGGGCACGAGACGGTGCAATTCAAGATCAAATTGATGCAAGTGTTAACGACGCCGTACAGTATGCAAGAAGCAATTTAATATCTGGTGCAAGTGCTGAGCTATGTGACGAGTGCGATGAAAAAATCCCACAAGCACGAAGGCTCGCGCTACCAGGAGTTCGCTACTGTGTTGCATGCCAAGCTGCAATAGAAGGTAATGGTGCCAGCGCTAAATCGTTTAATAGGCGTGGTAGTAAAGATAGTCAGTTGCGTTAAAAAAAGGTGCTGCAAAGCACCTTTTATTTAGTACCAATCTGCATAACCATTTGAACAATATATAAAATTAAACCCCTCCATAGTTATACCAACCAGCATAAATCTTTGATCAATTTAACGAATTAAATTGCACTATAACGTCGTTAAAAATTTTTTATTTAGAACAACTAGATACAAAAATTTTGGCCTAGTTCTAGCGTAATTTTCTTAACGTTAAATAGACCCCATATATAAGCAGATTGGCATTAAGCAAATTGTTATAACTTAAATTAGTTATTAAGTAATTTAAAATTTACTCATGTCTTCTTTTTTCTGAATTAACTCAATTGCATAGCCATCTGGGTCTTTTACAAAAGCAATTTCAGTAGTACCGCCTTTTACAGGCCCTGGTTCACGGCTTACATTGCCACCAGCAGCTTTAATATCTGCACATGCTTTGTAAATATCATCAAACTCAATAGCAATATGACCATATCCATTACCAAGGTCGTAGCTATCCTCGTCCCAGTTATAAGTTAGCTCTAATACTGTGTTATCTGCTTCGTCGCCATATCCAACAAAGGCAAGAGTGTATCTGTATTCACTGTTATCAGCTCTGCGTAATTCTTTCATACCTAATATTTCAGTATAAAAAGCAATTGATTTATCCAAATCGGCTACACGAAGCATAGTATGTAATAAACGCATTTTTAGTTCCTTTAGTTATTTATTCAAAGTTAAGGATATTTTTAATTAAGCGCTATTATTAAGCGCGTTTTAGGGGGGTTATATGTATTAGCCATATATGTAGGCATTATATATAAATCACAACCTTAATATGAGAGTGGGCTTAAAACAGTTTGAGTTCGACCTTTATAAATTACCAATTAATGAATCATTTTATTAAATTTTGGATATTTAAATAACCAGTACTCAATTATTGGTCAACCTATTAGTATAAAAAAAGTTACTGATTGTTCAACAAAAGTTAACCTTTGCTTAATTGTGTCATTGCTATGTAACCATCTGTTTTTATAGATTATTAAATTTATTATTGTGTGATTTGTAAAAATATGGCGCTTGCTTGGTTAACTTATTGGTTGACAAAAAAGTCGTATGGTAATACAGTTTTTGCATACCAATTGGTAAGTTACTTGGTTTGAGTGAATACAATGTATTGGTAATTAATCAGAGTTACGTTTTGCACAGGTTAATTAATAAATAACTCAGGCTTAAAGTTACTCTACAAATTGAAACAAAAGACACAGCGTATTTATAGAGTAAATTTTACTTGTTCTTATAAAAGTATGCGCCACATATTTAGGAGTTATTCATGTCAAAACCAGTCATCGGTTTCATCGGCTTAGGCTTAATGGGCGGCAACATGGCCGAAAATTTACAAAACAAAGGCTATGAGCTAATTGTTATGGACCTTAGCAAAGATGCGGTTGCAGCATGTGTTGCTAGAGGCGCAAAAACAGCAAGCACTGCAAAAGAGCTAGCTGAAGGTTCAGATATTGTTATGTTTTGTCTTACAACGTCTGCCGTTGTAGAAAAAATTGTTTACGCAGAAGACGGTATCCTAGCGGGTATTAAAGAAGGTGCAGTATTAGTTGATTTTGGTACTTCTATCCCATCATCTACTAAAAAAATTGGTGCTGATTTAGCAGCTAAAGGCGCAGGCATGATCGACGCGCCACTAGGTCGTACACCAGCACATGCTAAAGACGGTCTTTTAAACATTATGGCTGCAGGCGATATTGATACATTCAATAAAGTTAAACCAGTACTGGAAGATCAAGGTGAAAACGTTTTCCATCTTGGCGAGCTAGGTGCAGGTCATACAACTAAGCTTATCAACAACTTCATGGGCATGACGACAGTATGTGCTATGTCACAAGCATTTGCAGTGGCAGAGCTTGCTGGTGTTGACCGTCAACAACTTTTTGACATTATGTCGACTGGCCCATCTAACTCACCGTTTATGCAATTTTGTAAAAACTATGCAGTTGATAATGTTAGCGACCTTGGTTTCTCGATTGCTAATGCAAACAAAGATTTAGGCTACTTCCTACAAATGGTAGAAGACCTAGGTACTGAATCAAAAATCGCTGAAGGTTCATCAGCTAACCTACAAGCAGCGTTTGACGCTGGTATGGGTCAAGGTAACGTTCCTGAAATTTTTGATTACTTCAAAAAGTTAGAAAAGTAATACTTCTCGACCTTATTGAGCGCTTTGAGCTTTAACTTAAAGCGCTTTAACACACATGACACCAATTGACTAAAGTCTTTGTGCAATGTCAGCTTTTTTTAATTCTGATGAAGCACTACTTTCAGTCACAACGAAAAAGAGTTAACTATGCGTTTGATTAATACAATAAAGCTTAGTCTAGTTCTCATCGGTTGCATATCCACACAAGTAGCGGCCAAAGATTATTTTATAGAAAATAAACAAGCTTTTAATGATATCGCAGCTAATCTAGTTGCTGGCGACAAAGTAGTACTTAAAAATGGTACTTGGTCTGACTTCGAAATTTTACTTGAAGGCCAAGGTACAAAAAACTCTCCTATTATATTAACCGCTGAAACTAACGGAAAAGTAATTCTATCAGGTCAATCTAACCTAAGACTTGCAGGTAAATACCTTGAAGCTTCTGGTTTAGTATTTAAAGACGGCTACACACCGAGCTCAGCTGTAATAGAATTTCGTAAAAATAAAAATGAATTAGCCTACAATTCACGAGTTACTCAAACAGTAATCGATAATTACAGTAATCCAGACAAGCGAGAGTCTGATTATTGGGTTGCCTTATATGGACAACATAACCGCTTTGATCATAGTCATTTAGTTGGCAAACGAAATAAAGGTGTGACAGTTGCTGTTCGTTTAAACACTAAAGCAAGCCAGGAAAACTATCATCGTATAGATAACAACTATTTTGGCTACCGTCCTACTTTTGGTTCTAACGGTGGTGAAACCCTGCGTATTGGCACAAGCCATTACTCACTAACTGATTCGCATACATTGGTTGAAAATAATTACTTTGAACGTACCAATGGTGAAGTCGAAATTGTTTCGGTTAAATCAGGTAAAAACATCCTTCGTAATAACGTATTTTATGAAGCGCGCGGTACATTAACGCTGCGCCATGGTAATGGCAATCTTATAGAAGAAAATATCTTCATTGGTAATGGTGTTGATCACACAGGTGGTATCCGCGTTATCAATAAAGATCAAATTGTAAGAAATAACTACCTACAAGGCCTAACAGGCTATCGTTTTGGCAGTGGTTTTACTGTGATGAACGGCGTACCAAATTCATCTATTAATCGTTATCACCAAGTAGAAAATGCGACGATTGAAAACAACACATTTATAAATGTGCGTCATATTCAACTTGCTGCAGGTAGCGATGCTGAGCGTAGCGCAGCCCCAAAAAATAGCGTAATGAAAAACAACTTAATCATAAACCAAAATGGTGAACAGCCATTTACAACATTCGACGATGTAAGTGGGTTAGTATTAAGTAACAACATTGCAGATACAAAAGTGCTTTCTGAGCTAACGTACGGTGTAAAAAAAGATAAAATCACGCTTGAAAAAGCAAGTAATGGTCTACTTTACCCAACATCTAAAAGTTTAAATGTAGGTGCAAAGCGCGATTTAAAAGTACTTAAAAAAGAAGATACCGGTGTTAGTTGGTATGCAAAAGTACCTGCTTTAGTTGATTTTGATTCTGGTAAGACACATTCTGTTAAAGCTGATGTAAGTGCATTACTAGATGCTATTGATAATGCAGAGTCGGGCGATGTTCTAGAACTAGCGCCTGGCCAGTATGATGTGTCTAAACTGGTTAAAATTGATAAAACGTTGACAATTAAAGCAAAGCAGAGCGCAAAGGCTAAACTTACTTTTCAACGCTCTACCTTGTTTGAAATACATGATGGCGGCAGCTTAAAACTAGATGGTTTATCAATTTCAGGTGAAAACGCGCCAGATGCAATAGGTAACAGCATTGTTCGTACGCAAAAATGGGGTATGGTTGATAATTACCGCTTTGTAATGATCAACTCAGAGTTAAATGCTTTAGATATTAATCATTCATTCCATTTCTTTATCACTGGTAAAGGTGCAATGGCTGACGAAATTATTGTTACAGGTAATACCTTTAATACAGTAACAGGTGACATTTTACGTCTAAATACTGAAATTGAAGACTTAGGTGTTTATAACGCGGAATACGTTATTGTCAATAATAATACATTTAATGATGTAGAAGGCGGTGTACTTAAGCTTTACCGTGGTGGCACTGATGAAAGCACATTTGGTCCTCATTTTGAAATGACAAATAACACGCTTAATAACGTTGGCCTTGGTAAGCGTAACAAAGAGCAAGCGAGCATTTATGTTCACGGTGTTCAGGTTACTAATATTAAAGATAATAAATTTGTTAAATCTGCTCCTATTGTTGTAGAGCACACAGTAGGCGAGCCTAAAACTGAAATCTCAGGCAATACATTTGATGCAACTAAAGCACCAAATGTTAAAGAGTTAAGAGTTAAAGGCCCACACACGGCAGTATTAAAAAATAACAACATTTTAAATAAGGCAGGGTAAATACTATGTACTTATTAAAATGCCAAACACGTTTTAAAATAGCTGCTGTAGCTGCAATTACATTACTTACATCACTGGGGGCGCATGCAGCGCACCCAAACTTAGTGATTACTACTGATGATGTTAAGCAAATGCGCCAAGCAATTAGTAGCAACGGTAGCACAAAGTTTGCTACTGCGTTTGAATCGCTAAAAGCGCAAGTAGATGAACAAATTGCACAGCCTATCACTGTACCCGTTCCAAAAGATGGCGGTGGTGGTTATACACATGAGCGCCATAAGAAGAATTACCAACTTATGTACAACGCGGGCATTATTTATCAATTAAGCCAAGATGATAAATACGCAAACTATGTACGTGATATGTTGCTTGAGTACGCAAAATTATACCCAACGCTTGGTCTGCATCCAAAACGTAAAATGGACTCGCAAAACCCAGGGAAATTCTTTTGGCAAAGCCTAAATGAAGCAATGTGGCTTGTGTACACAATACAAGCTTATGATCTAATTTATGACTCGTTAAATGCCGATAATATTAAAACAATCGAGAATGACTTACTCCGTCCTGTTTCGTTGTTCACATCTGTAGGCCAACCGTCTACATTTAATAAAGTACATAACCATGGAACATGGGCAACAGCGGGTGTTGGCATGGCAGGGTATGTATTAGGTGAACCTGAGTGGGTAGAAAAATCATTATACGATTTAGAAAAGTCGGGTAAGGGTGGCTTTATTAAGCAGCTAGAGATGCTGTTTTCACCACAAGGTTACTATAACGAAGGTCCTTACTATCAACGCTTTGCACTATTACCATTTGTAACGTTTGCTAAAGCGATTGAAAACAACGAACCACAACGAAAAATCTTTGAATATCGCGATGGCATATTATTAAAAGCGATTGATACGACGATTCAACTTAGCTACAACGGTTTGTTCTTCCCAATTAACGATGCAATAAAAAGTAAAGGCATCGATACCATTGAGTTAGTAAATGGGGTAACGGCAGCGTATGGCTTAACCAACGATGCAGGTTATTTAGATATTGCTAAGCAACAAGACCAAATAATTCTCTCTGGTGATGGGCTAAAAGTAGCTCAAGCACTTGATAACAACATGGCAAAACCTTATTCGTTTAAATCCGTTGCCTTCGGTGATGGTAATGACGGTAAACAAGGTGCTCTAGTTGTAATGAGAACGCAGGTAGGTGGCGATCAAGCGCTACTGTTTAAACCTGCTGCACAAGGTTTGGGCCATGGTCATTTTGATAAATTAACATGGCAGTTTTACGACCACGGAAATGAAATTGTATCTGATTATGGCGCAGCACGTTTTTTAAATGTAGAAGCTAAATACGGCGGTCGTTATTTACCTGAAAACGAAACTTACGCTAAACACACTGTTGCGCACAATACGGTAGTGGTTGACGAAACAACGCATTTTAATGCAAATGTTGAAGTAGGAAATAGTAATTACCCTGCACTTAACTTTTTCGAAACGAATGAATACGGCACGGTTTCAAGCGGCGAAATAAGCACAGCTTATAAAGGCGTTGATCTTGAGCGTACGCTTGCACTTATTAACTTACCTGAACTACAAAGCACAGTTGCACTTGATATATTTGATGTTGTTGCAAATAAAGCACATCAGCTTGATTTGCCTTTGCATTATAAAGGTCAGCTTATAGATACCAGCTTTGAGCTAAAAGCGAATGCAACGCAGCTGTCTGCGCTAGGTACTAAAAATGGCTACCAACATTTATGGCTTAAAGCTCAAGCGCAACCTCAAAGTGGTTTAGCTAAAGTAACGTGGCTAAACGAAAATGGTCGTTTTTATACGCAAACGAGCTTGGTTAAAGGTGATGAGTCTTTCTTGTTTACTCAAATAGGCGCAAATGACCCTCACTTTAATTTACGCAACGAAAATGGTTTTATTCGTCGTGTTGAGGGTCAAAAGCAACATAAGTTTATATCTGTATTAGAGCCACATGGTGAGTACAACCCAAGTAAAGAATATACCCTAGAAGCTGTTAGTCGAGTTACAAAGCTTGAATATAGTCAGCAGGGCAATTTAACACTTGTTGAACTTGATATTAAAGGCAACTCATATTTAGTGGCAATTAATAAAGCACAAACATCAGCTAAAAACACATTCAATTATCAAAATAAAGAGTTCACTTTAAATGGCCGATTAGGCGTTTATATGATGAACAATAATCAGGAGTAAATAGGATGCAAAAGCAAAGCGCAAACTTTTCATTTGGTAACGAGACCGAAATAGAAGACTTAGGAAATGGTCTAAAACGTCAAATGCTAGGTTATAACGAAGAGCTAATGGCTGTTAAAATTTGGTTTGAGAAAGGGGCTATTGGTTATAACCATGCTCACAGACATTCTCAAGTAACGTATGTTGTTGAAGGTGAGTTTCACTTTAACATTGATGGCGTAACTAAAATCTTAAAACCGGGTGATAGCTGCTTAATCCCACCATTTGCTGATCATGGAGCTACCTGCCCGACAGGCGGAATCCTGATTGATACTTTTAGCCCAGCGCGTGAAGACTTTCTTGAGGATTAATTATGCAACTTAAAGGCTTACGTTGGTGGGTTATAGCGCTAATAGCGCTAGCTACCATTATTAACTATATCGACCGCCAAGCACTTAGTGTGCTTTGGCCGGACATTGTTGAAGATTTATTTCCTGATGAATCAGCGCTAGAACGCAAACAAATATACGCTAATATTTCTATTGTGTTTGTATTTGCTTATGCATTTGGTCAGGCAATCTTTGGTAAAATATTTGACTGGGTGGGCACACGCTTCGGTTTTGTGCTATCAATAGGTGTTTGGTCTATTGCAACCGTTGCGCATGCATTTGCACAAGGTGTACTTAGTCTTAGTATTTTTCGCGCAATCTTAGGTGTAGCAGAAGCCGGTAACTGGCCTGGTGCAGCTAAAGGTAACGCAGAATGGTTCCCTACTAAAGAACGTGCTTTAGCACAGGGTATTTTTAACTCTGGCGCTGCTATTGGCGGTATTATTGCTATTCCTTTAATTGCTTATTTAACTATCTACTTTAGCTGGCAAATGGTGTTTGTTTTTGTTGGTGCATTAGGTTTCCTTTGGTTAGTTCCATGGTTAATTTTAGTTAAAGCACCGCCTAGCTCACATCCTTGGCTGACTGCCGAAGAACGTGAATATATCTTAACGGGTCAAAGACGTGTTGATGACAACGGTGATGTAACTGGTGAAGACGAAGAGGAATATAACCCTACAACTGCTGAGTTACTTTCTCGTAAGCAAAGCTGGGGTGTAATCATTGCCTCTGCCGCAATTGACCCAATTTGGTGGTTATTTGTATTTTGGATCCCTATTTACCTAAATGAAGTATACGGTATGGATGTTAAATCTATTGGTATATACGGTTGGGTACCTTATGTTGGCGCTATGTTTGGTGCTTGGTTTGGTGGTTTATTGGCTCAAAATCGACTCAAAGCAGGTTGGAATACAGATAAAACACGTAAGCTTACTATTACGCTGGGTTGTTTAATTATGTTACCAGCGCTACTTGCAATGGCAAATCCAGGCGGACCAACAACAGCGGTACTAATTATGGCTGTTATCTTATTTGGTTTTCAAACTGCAATTGGTAACGTGCAAACACTACCAAGTGATTTGTTAGGTAAAAAAGCAGTGGGTACATTATCAGGTTTTTCTGGTATGGCGGCAAAGCTTGGTGCTGTAGGTCTTACATCGCTAGTACCTTTTCTTACTGCTGATGGTAACTACACACCAGCATTTGTAATTGGTGCTTCTTTAGCCATCATTGCAATGGCAGCTGTTTGGATTTTAATTCCAAAAATAGAACCTCTTAAAAAGCCTCAATAATCTAGATAATAACTGCTATGCCAACATATTTTGTATATGTGCATAGCAGTTAACTACATAGGGTAACTTCCAAGATGAAAAATATTTACTTTATCGGTGAATGCATGGTCGAGCTTAGAGCTATGAGCGCGGCAACACTACACCAATCATTTGCAGGCGATGTTTATAATTCTGCAGTGTATTTAAAACGTTGCTTCCCGCAGGTTACTACTTCGGTTGTTACGGCTTTAGGTCAAGATAATTTAAGTAAAAAAATGCTAGAACGCTTTGAGAGTGAACAAATAAATACGCAACTTGTATTTGCTCACGACACCAAAGTACCTGGTATGTACTACATAGAAACTGATGAGCATGGTGAGCGTAGCTTTATTTATTGGCGCAATGATTCTGCAGCTAAAAAGGTTGTTGATTTTTTAGATGCTGATGCACTCGAGCAGCTTAGCCAAGGTGATATGTTTTTCTTTTCAGGAATTTCATTAGCAATAATTGAAGAAAGTGCACGTGAAGACTTTTGGAAAGTTGTAAAGCAGCTTAAAGATGCTGGGGTTAAAATCGTTTTTGATCCTAACTATAGAGCACGTTTGTGGAATAGTGTAGAGGAAACTAAAGAGCAATATCATTTAGCCTTTACGTTTGCAGATATTACCCTACCAGGCGTTGAAGATTTAACAACACTTTATGGCGTTCATAGCGTAGAAGCAGTTGTTGAATATTTAAAGCCTTACCAAATTGAAGAAATTGTTGTTAAAAATGGCCCTGAATCGGTAGTGACAAAAGAGGGCGATACGCTTCAAAGCCACACTATTGTACCGGTCAAAAACGTTGTAGATACAACATCAGCAGGCGATGCCTTTAACGGTGTTTACTTAGGTGCACGTTTATCTGATAAATCAATTTCAAGTGCCGTGCAACTTGCTGCAAAAGCGGCAGGGACTGTTATACAGCAACCAGGTGCTATTGCTCCAAAAGATATATTTCAGCTAGCAATGGCTGAAGCTGGCATGTGATACCAATTTTATTAAAAACATGATCACCTTAGCGTATTAAATAACTCACTAACTACGTTAAAAATTATTTATATAGAACAACTATGTATCATAATTTTAGCCTTGTTATTGAGCTATTTTCTTGTCGCTATAATAACTCATTAATTTAATGCAATTGGTATAACAAAATAATTAACCTGAACTCTGGTTAAGAGATTTACTAACATATTGAATCATGGTGATATTTAAAATTATTTTCTCTAGCTAGAGATTTTCAGTG
Source organism: Pseudoalteromonas sp. SR43-7 (assembly GCF_014163785.1). NCBI lineage: Bacteria > Pseudomonadati > Pseudomonadota > Gammaproteobacteria > Alteromonadales > Pseudoalteromonadaceae > Pseudoalteromonas > Pseudoalteromonas sp. SR43-7. The sequence goes on from NZ_JACJDY010000004.1 coordinate 249,943, forward strand.
AAAACAAGGCGGATTTACGCGTCAATAGCGGGCCTATTGCAAGTAAATTCAACACAGTTAGCGCTGAAAATAGCTGCTTGAGATAGATTTATTATCTAGAGTTCAGGTTAAACAAACATTAAAGGCCGCCATACCTCGGCCGCATTACTTTTTATAAAGGAACAACGTTATGACTCGCTTTTCTGAACTTATGGCAGGACAAACACTGCTACCTATAATTCAAGCAGATACTCCAGAGCAAGGTGTTCAAATAGCGAAAGCTATGGCCAATGCTGGGCTTACTTTAGTTGAAGTAGTGCTAAGAACAGAGGCATCAATAGAGGCATTAAAAGCTATTAAAGCACAGGTGCCTGAGCTAAAAGTAGGTGCAGGGACAGTCATCAATACTGATATTTTGGAGCAAGCACTTGAAGCGGGTTCTGATTTTATTGTAACCCCAGCGGTGTCTCCTGCGTTACTTGAAGCACTTGCTAAATGTAATGTGCCGGTACTTCCTGGTGTATCAAACACCGGTGATATTTTAATGGCGCTTGAGTATGGCTTTGAAGAGCAAAAATTATTCCCAGCATCGCTTGCTGGTGGCGCTCCTTTTGTGTCAGCTGTGTCGTCAGTATTTAGAGCAGTCAGCTTTTGTCCTACAGGTGGCGTTAGCGAAAGTAACAAAATGGACTATCTTTCTTTAAATAATGTATTCGCCGTTGGCGGTACTTGGATAGCGAAAAAAGAATGGGTTGAACAAGAAAATTGGCAAGCAATTACTGATTCTTGTATCCAGGCTTTAAAATAGAAAGGATTTCATAAATGAATTATTTAGCCCCAACAATACTACCAGGCGTAATCGTTGGCGACGAAGTAAGTGCTGTGTACGAGCATGCACGTACACATCAATATGCGTTGCCAGCGGTAAATGTTGTTAGTACAACATCTATAAATGCGACTCTAGAAGCTGCTAAAAAGAAAAACTCGCCCGTTATTATTCAGCTTTCTAATGGTGGAGCACAATTTTTTTGTGGTAAAAGCTTATCTTTACCAGAGCAACAATCAGCTGTGCTTGGGGCGGTAAGTGCTGCAAGATATGTACATTCAGTGGCAGCACATTATGAAGTAGCAGTGATGCTTCACACTGATCACGCAGCTAAAAAGCTACTACCTTGGATTGATGGTTTGCTTGATGAAGGTGAAAGACACTTTGAACTGACTGGCAAACCATTGTTTAGCTCACATATGATTGATCTGTCAGAAGAGCCTTTAGAAGAAAATATCGAAATTTGTGAACGTTACTTAACGCGTATGGCAAAAATAGGTATGACGCTTGAAATTGAGCTTGGTTGCACGGGTGGTGAAGAAGACGGTGTTGATAACTCACACTTAGATAGTTCTGCTTTATACACTCAACCTGAAGATGTTGCATTTGCTTACGAACGCTTAAGTCGTATTAGCCCTAACTTTATAATTGCAGCCTCTTTTGGCAATGTTCATGGTGTATATAAACCGGGTAACGTTGTTCTTACGCCAACTATTTTAAAAGATTCACAAGCTTACGTATCAGAAAAATTTAATCTACCAAGCAACTCAATTAACTTTGTTTTTCATGGTGGTAGTGGTTCTGAGTACAGTAAAATTGCAGAGTCTTTAACGTATGGCGTAGTGAAGATGAATATTGATACCGATACGCAGTGGGCGTGTTGGACAGGTATTTTAGATTACTACAAAGACAAGCAAGCATACCTACAGGGGCAAATTGGTAACCCTGAAGGGGATGATAAGCCAAACAAGAAATACTATGACCCTCGTGTATGGTTGCGTCATTCAGAGCAAAGTATGGTTGCAAGGCTAGAGCAATGCTTTGACGATCTAAATTGTGTAAACAGGTATAGCGCATGAAAAGATTAAATACAGTATTGAAAGAAGACGGTGTAGATACCGATCTTATTTTACTTATTCGCACAATTTTAGCGACCAGTAAAGAAATTGCTTTTCGAGTAAGCCAAGGTGAATTAGCCGGTGTTTTAGGCTCAACTTTGAATGAAAACGTTCAAGGTGAAGTTCAAAAAAAGCTTGATGTAATCGCAAACCAACTACTTAAAGACATCCTACTTGACGACAGCAGTGTACGATCTGTTGCATCAGAGGAAGAAGATCATGCGGTAGGTGGCCACCCTGAAGGTAAGTTTATTGTTGCTTTTGACCCGTTAGATGGCTCTTCTAATATTGATGTTAATGGGCAAATAGGCACTATATTTACTATTTACTTAGCCCGTGATGATGTTCCTTTTGATAGCGACGAGCAATTTAGTCAGCCCGGTGTAAATCAAGTATGTGCAGGCTATGTGTTATACGGCCCTTCATCATTACTTGTAATGAGTACTGGCGGTCCTACGCGTTGTTATACGTTAGACTCAACACATGGCGGTTACTTACTGACAAATAAGCAGTTAAGTGTGCCAGAACAAAGTCGTGAATTTGCCGTTAATATGGCTAACTACCGTTACTGGGACGAACCAACACAAGTGTATTTTGATAAATTGCTATACACCTGTGAAAGCTTTGAAAAAAGCTCAATGCGTTGGAATGCAGCGATGGTAGGCGACGTTCATCGTATTTTATGCCGAGGCGGGTTATTTTTGTATCCACAAGATAAACGCAGTGGTAACGATAACGGAAAAATAAGACTGCTTTATGAAGCAAACCCGTTAGCACTTTTAGTTGAAAACGCAGGTGGTAAAGCAACCTCTAGAGGAACGCGAATTTTAGATATTGCGCCAACTAGCTTGCACCAGCGTGTGCCTGTTGCTTTGGGTTCAAATGAGCCTGTAGAGTTTTATAATAACGCCATGTTATAAAACAGCACTCAAAAAAAGGGGTAAGAAAATTGCCCCTTGTTTTACCCTTAATTTTAATTCTCTTTGTAAATCATCCTCTTTATACAAACTCACTTCTTTTCTTATTGTCTTCAAATAAGAATACTTCACATATATTTAATAATATTACTTACTAAACCCTATATAAAACTAAGTTTTTACTATAACGCTATGTATCTTTAACGTTATTTTTCACAATTGAATTCAATTTTCAACCAAAAATAAAAGCCCAAGGTTAACTTGGTGTTTGTTTATTGTTATTTAATTAGGTGGGGATAGTGGAAAAACTTATTTTATTGTGGTTATATTACCAAGTTGGTTAACAATTTATTTGCAATTTAAATAAATTTGGTAATAAACACATGATTTATTTGGTAACACACACAATAGATGGCCAAATATTAAAACTATAAATTTGGAGAATAGAGCCACCATGAAATTCAAACATTTTGCGCTATGCGCTATTGCAGCTGCAATCGTTGGTTGTGACACAAACTCAAACAACAATGACAACAACTTGGGCTCTATTGCTCTTAGTGGAACTGTTACAAGCGGACAAACATTAACAGCTGAAGTTAGTGACCCTGATGGTATCTCAGGTGACGTGACTTACTACTGGTATGCAGATGGTGAGGCAATTGCTGGTGCAAATAGCGCTTCATTTACATTGACTGACGATCAGATAGGGTTACCAATTACAGTTCAAGGGCTTTATACCGATGATGGCGGTATTAATGAATCGCATATTACAGAACCAACCGCAGATGTTGCCGCAATCGCATTTCCTGCAAGTTTAACTATTACAGGTGACGCACTAGTTGGTTCGCAACTAACTGCTAATGTAGCTGACGACAATGGCTTTGATGGTGATACAGTAACTTATAAATGGTTTGCAGATGACGTAGAAATTGCTGATGAAGCACTTTCAACGCTCACGTTAACAGACGCACAGTTTGGTACAGTTATTACAGTTAGTGCATCTTTTGAAGATAGCCGTGGGTTTAACGAGTCTGTAACTTCAGCCGGTACAGAGGTTGTCGCACGAACAAACTCAGAAGGTGAAGTTACAATTAGCGGCACGCCAACTGTTGGAAATACATTAACAGCAGAAATTAATGATACCGATGGGGCGACAGGAGATATTACTTATCAATGGCTTGCTGACGCACAAGAGATAGATGGCGCAATAGAGAGCACCTTTACAGTTGATGCATCACTTTTAGGTCAAAAGATAAGTGTTCAGGTTGCTTATACAGATGATAATGGGTTTATCGAGGATAATACATCAGAGGAAACAATTGCTGTTTCTGCTGTTGCGGTTGATGAAGCCGGTAGCGTAGCCATTATGGGTGTAGTGCCTTATTTAACAAATGGCGAGTTAACCGCTGAGATAACTGATAACAACGGCGTTGAAGAGGCTAACGTTACTTATACTTGGTCTGCTGATGGTGTTGAAATAGCAGGGAGCAATAGTAAAACATTTACGCCTTCTGATTACGCTGGCTCAATAATGTCAGTAAAAGCCACGTATACAGATAATGATGGCTTTGCGAGTGAGGTTACAAACTCACTTGATACACTGGTTTACACTCAATTAGTTAGTAACCCTGAAGCACTCCTTGGTGCTATAAGTGGCGGTTTAGCTGACGGTGATGTTATTGGTTTAAACACCGGTGTTTATGCTGATATGGACGCAATTTTATTAACCAGTGCAGTAACGCTTCGCGCTGTAGAAGGTCAAACTCCTGTACTTAGTGGTGAAGTATGTGTGCATGTAGCTGCTGGAGTAGATGGCGCTGGGTTAACAGGGCTTACCTTTAAGAATATAGATACTAAAGCGGGTGCATTTTGTGAAACCGAAGAAGGTGCTGTTATTTACTCAGAAGGGGATAACTTTACTTTTTCGCAAAACACGATGGATGGAGAAGAAGCGACACTCAATAACTCTGAATACCATTGGCTGATGATAAAAGGTCAAAGTGCGTTGGTTGAACGAAATACATTCTCTAATCGAAATGTAGCAGAAAAAGGGTCTGTGATAAAAATATCATCATCAAGCTCTGATCACGTTATTCAATATAATTTATTTAGTGACAGTGATAATCCAAACTTTGATCAATCAAGTCTATACTTAATCAATGCAGGTAGTACAACGGGTAGTGGTGCAGCTGATAACGCAAACTTTACTATTCAGTATAACCGCGTAGAAAACTTTGTAACGGGTCGTCGTTTAATGCGTGTACAAACTTCTGGCGCAACCATCAAAGGCAATACAATCGTAAATCCTAATGGTGGTATTTCATTAGAAGATGGTGGGTTTAATAGTGTTACAGACAACATTATTATTCGTACTACAGATATTGCAAGCTCAAGCGATAGACCTGCTGGGGTATTGATCACACCACTTGGTCACACCGTGAGTAACAACTACATTGCAGGTATTCGTTCTGGTAATAAAGAAGCGGGCGGTATTGTATTTACAGCTAACCCATTTTCACAAGCTGATGGCGGTGTGCCAAACTCAGGTAACCAAGCTGTGCTTGATAGCGCTGGCGACTTTACACTAAATGTAACAAACAATACGGTTTTGAACTCACAGCAACCTATTGTATTTAGTACGGAAATAGGCCCTAAAGCACCAGCAAGTGATTGCGATGAGTTAACCGCAGCGAATGCACCGGTACTATACGGGCTGACCAAAAATGCGTTTGTTATAAACTTTAATGGAAATTTAATTGCAAACGGTTTAGGCGATCAAACAGACGCAGATACAATAAACAGCAGTGCCACAACTCAAGGCCTATTTTACCCAAATACACTTGAAAGTGACCATGCTTTTGAATATGACTGTGACTTAATTAATCATGATAGTTCGGTGCTAAGTAATAACTTTGGTTATATGGATAGTCGAGTATCAGGCGATGCAAGCGGTGACTGGGTTGAAATTAGAAAACTAAATGGTAATGGCGCATTCGATACTGATGGTGCAATTGACCAAGACCCAGCAACTAACGGTAAAGAAGTGCTTGAGTACGTTACAGCAGCAAGTACGTTATTAGAAACTGACCCTGCAGGCCTTCAGGCAGAGGCGGGTGCTAAAGGTCTTCATTATATTCAATCATCTGAAGTAGGTGTTGGATCTACATGGAAAATACAAAACGATTAAGTAACCAATTAATCAGTTAACTTTTAAAAGCCCCAAATTTGGGGCTTTTTTATTATTTATACTTTTCACCACGCTTTTTTAGCCTCCATAACTCATTTATGGACTAGTTTAGAGCTATTTATATTCTAGTAAAAAACCTGCCTGACCTACTGGTAATGCCGTTAAGTTAAAATTGGTATACCTTATGGTAATATTAAAACGTCAAATTGGTTGATCATCGTGCTGGGTTTAAGTATATTAATGTCAAAGGTCACATAAAATATACATCAGCATAACAAGCTAACACACTAAAATCACACAACAACAACCAGCGGAGAATTCAAATGTCGTTGAAGTCACGAGATAACAATAATTCTACAACAGGGCAGTTTGCAATGCGCCCAGTTGCAAAATGGGTAAGAACAGCGGTCATCGCAGGTATGGCAAGTTCTTGCGTATTTACAGCAAGCGCACAGGAAGATCAGGGAAAAGCGACAGAAGTTGAAGAAGACGTTGAAATAATTAGTGTTACAGGTACACGTAGAACGATACAAGATCAAATAGCAATTAAACGTGAAGCAACAACAGTAGTTGATGGCCTGTCATCTGAAGATATTGGTGATTTACCAGCACTGTCTATCGGTGAAGCACTAGAATCAATTACAGGTGCTGCATCTCACCGTGAAAACGGTGGTGCTACAGAAATCACTATCCGTGGTCTTGGTCCATTTTTAAGTGCAACACACATTAATGGTCGTGAAGCGACAAATGGTAGTGGTGACCGCTCAGTTAACTTTTCGCAGTTTCCTTCTGAACTTGTAAAAAAAGTAGCGATATATAAAACGCAAGATGCGTCAATGATTGAAGGTGGTGTTGCAGGTGTTATTGCACTTGAAACTATAACTCCACTTGATTTTGGCAAACAGCGCGTATCAGCTGAGGTTAAATTAAATTACAACCCTGATGAAGGTAATGTAGATAACTCGCTGCAAAGTGACGCGGGTTACCGTGGCACGTTTAGTTATGTTGATCAGTTTGAATTTGATAACGGCCAAGCCGTTGGTGTGTCTTTTGGTGTGCAGCGCCAAGAAATTAGTCAACCAGAGGCTGAATACAGAAGCTCTAGCCCATCAGGTTCTTCATTATGGGCGTGTTTAAACGATCCGACTAATACCAATGAAGGTTTTTACCGAAGCAGCGCAGGCGACTGTGAAGACCAAGTTAATGGCAGTAGCAACCAAGGTTACGATACAGAAATCGATCCAGAAACAGGTAAAGCAGTAAGTGATGGGACTCCTTATGCTTGGACTGGCAGTAGCCGAAGCTTTCGTCAAAACGAGACATCTGATGAACGTGATGCAGTATTTTTTGCACTGCAATACCAACCGTCAGCTGATTGGGATATTAACTTTGATGCACAAATTTCAGATAGAACACAACAAGAAGCACGCCACGATTTAATCTTTTTACAAAAACGTGCAACACCAGGTGTAACCGGTCCAACTCTTGTAACTAACGATGTAGGCGGTATTTTACATTGGGAAGGTGAAGAGCGTATTGAATCAGCGGGTGAGCAATTTTCTCGTGAAGAAAACTACCAAGGTTACGGCATAAATATAGAACATACAGTTACCGATAGATTAACTGTTGACTTAGATTTAGCGTATTCAAAAACTGAACGTGAAGAACTTCAAATATCTAATCGTGGTAGAACATCAGGTCGCAATTTCTTTTCTTGGGATATGGGCGATGAAATTCCTCATTTCACATTGACAGATTTTGACGTAACAGATATTTCAAACTTTACAGATAGCCTAAGAACACGACTTGACCGTGAAAATGTTCGTGAAAACGAAGTTATCTCAGCGCGACTAGATTTTGACTATGCGCTAGATGGCAACGTTATTACAAGTATTCAAGGTGGTATTAGAACATCTGAAATGACCTTCCTACAGTATGGTGGTAGCCAAGGTAACGGTTCAAGAAACGAATTTACACTAGACTCTGGTACTGAAGCGCTTGACGTATTACAAGGTTGTCAAATCGATTTTCCTGAATCAGGCTTTTTATCGAGTGTATCTGATGGCGATATCGTAACAAATATTGATAGCGACGGTAACGTTGTAGCTAGCGGTACAGGTTCATCATGGGCTACATACGATAACGTATGTTTCTCACAAGCTGTAGCTGGTTCTAACGCTGATGGTGTGTTTGCTTACCCAGAAGTTGAATATGAAAATGCAGGTACAATTGATGTAACAGAGAAAACAACATCAGTGTACTTAATGGCTAACTACGATACTGAAATGTTTGGCAAATTCATTCGCGGTAACTTTGGTCTTCGTATTGTAGACACAGAAGTAACTTCGATTGGCTTTAGAAATAGCTTTGACGTAGTAACAAGTGACACAGGTATACTGTCTCTAGTTGAGTCTGATAACGGTTCACTGGATAAAATAAAAAGTGGTGGCGATTACACTAAGTATTTACCAAGCTTTAACCTAGTTATTGATTACAGTGAAGATATTTTATTCCGTGCAGGTATATACCGTGGTATGTCACGCGCAGATCCATCTGATTTAGGCTATAGCCGTACATTCCAAGAAGATACAGAAGGTACAGCAACATCAATCAGCGATTTATTAGTGGGTGTAAATGGTTCTGGTAATCCAGACACTCAACCACTTATGTCTTGGAACTACGACGCTGCGTTTGAATGGTACCCTAACGAAGATTCAATCTTAGCGTTAAGCCTATACTACAAACAGTTCAACGGTGGTTTTCAACAACAAACAGTAATTGAAGATTTTACTGTTGCCGGTGAAACAGTTTCACTACCAATCACCAACTCTGTTACGTCAGACGAGGACAGTGAAATACTAGGCCTAGAAGCTTCATTTTCTTACCGCTGGGATAATGGCATCGGTATGAAATTTGGTTACAACTATGCAGACACTGACTTTGAGTTCCAAGATAGCTTATACGGCGATACGTTTGTTACTGATGTAGACGGTAATACTACACAATTAACTGACGGTATTGTTGAGTCGGCTTCAGTACCTGGCTTCTCAAAGCATGTATTTAGCAGCCAGCTGTACTACCAAATTGGTGGGTTTGATACTGCCGTTATTTACAAATATCGTAGTGAGTATTTCCAACCATATACTACAAATGGTACTCGACTTCGTTATGTTGATTCTGTAGGCGTATGGGAAATGCGCGCATCATACAAAATTGATGAGCACTTTAGAGTTAAAGCAGAAGCAATTAACTTGTTCAGCGCACCTAAATCACAAGATTTCTTTGTTGAAGGAAACTTAGGTGAAGTGAATGACTACGGCCCACGCTTATTCTTAGGTTTAAGCTACAAGCTGTAATAATAGTTAAAATATTATAAACATTAAAAAGGCGGTTTTACCGCCTTTTTTCATGTTTATAATTCAAGTTAGATTAGTTATGTAGACTGGTATGTGCCAGTGTAGGACGGATAAGCGAAGCGGCATCCGACACAGTAAAATACCTTGCCAATTATCATCAACATTTTATGTTGTTGAGTGGCTGAACTCACAGCCCAAAGGAAACAAAAAATCTAGCCCGTTTGATCTTCAAACTCACACAAACCTTCAATGTTACTGCGGCAATGTCTTGCGACACTGCCGCCAGTAATAATGCTCGAGATAGTATTAAACCAATACCTTTATTTTTTAACTTTTCCCTTAAGAACATAAATTTCACCATCGAAACTGCCTTGAATCGTTAGCCCTTGGCTTGCCAACTCTTGCAAATATTCAACATGATCATCAGTAATATGCTGGCCTGGGACTAAAAGCGGAATGCCCGGTGGATATGGAGTAACTAAACCTGCACAAATGCGGTTGTTGCTTTTACTGATAGGCACAGATTCGCGGTCGCCATAAAAAGCATCGCTTGGAATACACGCCAAATCTATAGCTGGTAAATTTTCAGGTAAGCGAGCTCTACGTGTCGATTTCGACAGCTTTACTTTACCGCTGTCTAGCTTTTTCAATGCATTGTACAAACGAATTATTTTTGAGCGCGTGCCGCCAAGCGTCAGTAAAACCAAAATGGTGCTGTGTGTGTATTTTTCTATCTCTAGCCCAATTTCATCCAGTAGATATTTATGAATATCTTTTAATGAGTAAGGTAGCTCACTAATATCAATAAGGATTTTTAATGGGTCGTGGCCCATGTTATCACCACTAAAATGTGGGAATATTTCCATAAAGTCTTGCTTAGCTAATACTTTAATTTGCTTAAGCGAGGCCATCTGTTGTTTAAACTCTTCAACATGATTTAGCAGCGCATTGAGCAGCTTATAGCCTTCCATCTCTAATTGCTTCTGGCACACGTCAAGCGATGCAATAAGCTGGTATTTTGGCGATGTGCTGGCGTAGATGCTATAAATCTCTCGAAAGAAATCGGCATCAAAATCGGGGTCGTTAATATGAATATAGGACGCTTGAGAAAACGCCGATACTACTTTATGCGCCGAATGCGTAATGTAGTCAGCCCCAGCATGTATCGCAGAATAATGACGAAAGCTAGGATGAAACAAAGAGTATGCAAACCAGGCTTCATCTATAAACACCTTAATACCATATTGATGAGCATAATCTACCACTTGTTTCAGGTCGCTAAGTAAGCCATCGTAAGTACAACCGGTAAGCACTAGTAATTTAGCATCAGTATTGTTTTCAATTGCTAACTTGATGTCGGCCAACGACGGTGGCGCGAAAATACCATATTTTGGATTTAAGATACTCGCCAAATAAATGGGGTAACTAGCTGATTGCAAGATGCCATAGTGTACTGATTTATGGCAATTACGGTCGACAATTACTTTATCTCCCTTACGCAGGAGCGTCTGCAAGATGATTTTATTTGAGGTGGATGAACCATTTGTAACAAAGTAGGTGTGTTTAACTTCAAACGTCGCCGCTGCTGATTCTTGGGCGCGACCAATAGTATTAGTGCTGTCTGATAATGAACCTAGCGAGTCTACCGAAACCGACAGGTCGCCAACAAATACATTGCGGCCGTAAAACTGATAAAAATCTTTGATGTAAGGTGAGTTTCTAAAGCTAGAACCCCCACTATGACCCGGTGTATGCCAAGAGTCGTTTGCTTCACCAACGTAACGACGATATGCCGTCCAAAATGGTGTTTCAGAGCGGTCGTCAAAATCGTTAATCATATAACCTAAAATAGCTTCTGGGTCAGAAATCACTTCATCTTTAAAAAAGAATGATTCGATTTCTTCTGATTCGTTAACGATTTCCAGCCCTTTAGTGTCGTCGCCAATAACATAAACCGGTAACTCAAGACGAATTGCCTTTAAATCTTCAATAAAGCGGCTATACATCCGCTCACCCACTTTGTTGTGCATATCCCAGCTTAGAACCACGGCTTGAATATCACCATCTTCCTCTACACATTCCAGCGCGTGTTTAAGCTCGAGGCATTCAATAATATCGATATGAATATCGTCTCGCTCAAAGTTAGGAATGGTCTTTGATAGGTTCGTTGAAAGCCCTTGTAAAGTGGCTGGGTCTTGCTCAATTATCAAGATACGAAGTAGAGGTAGCATAGAGGGTTTCGCAATATAATTTTATAATGCTCACTAGCATAACCAAAGGAGTGTAACTTGTGAAATTAATACTTTGATAATGTTCTAATAATTATTCTATTTAATTGGCTACTACAAATAAGAGGCGCAATGAAATTCATGTGTTTTCTGTTTGCATCGTAAGCATAAAGATTTTGATCATTATCAACGACAATATACTTCCCTTTAAGTTTTATACCACTGCAGTATAAAAATTATACCTATTTGATGGGCAGTTTTGTGCCAATTATAGTCTTTGAACCTTAATAATCTATACTTTGAATTGTTGAGGTTATGTGCTCTTTACTTACGAATATTGTGCCATCATCATTTAATGATCACCGCTTTTCTTTCGAAGTATTGAGTTACTTTA
>NZ_JACJDY010000050.1:0-1805 GCF_014163785.1 Pseudoalteromonas sp. SR43-7
AGCGACTTAACACCAGAGCTTCAGGGCACCAGTAATGAAATTGGTGGCACTGTTACACTCACCATCACCGACAGCGCAGGCGCTGTGCAAACCATTGAGACCCTAGTTGGCAGCGATGGCCACTGGAACATTGAGATTCCAGGTGCCCTTGCACAAGGTGACTTTACTGTAAGCGCGAGTATTACCGATGCGGCAGGCAACGAGAGCACAGCAAACAGCAGTGGTAATGTGGATACTATTACGCCAATCGTCACCGTTGATGCACTGGGCCTGGGCAACGATAGCACCCCAGTTGTTAGTGGTACCTCAACAGAGCCGGAAGGCACGGTTGTAAACATTGTTATTACTGACAGCAATGGTGATGAACACCCAATCACCGCCACCGTGGATGCAAACGGTGATTGGCAAGCAACCAGCCCTGAATTACCGGATGGAAGCTACACCGTGCAAGCCAGTATCACCGATGATGCAGGCAACACCGGCGGTGCGACACAAACAGGCAACCTAGATACCTTAGCGCCGACACTGACGTTAGACACAGTCGGTGCCACGAATAACAGCACGCCAACAATTAGCGGGACATCGAACGCGCCAGCAGGCACGGTTATAACGATTAACGTCACGGATGCAGATAATACAGAAACGTTTACCGCGACAGTGCAAGCCGATGGCAGCTGGTCAGCAGATGTACCGAACGCGTTAACTGATGGTCCACTCACTATTGAAGCAAGCGTTAGTGATAACGCCGGTAATACCACTACATTAAGTGAAACCGCAACACTCAACACCACGGCCCCAAGCATTAGTATTAATACACTGGTTGACACCAACGACACCACCCCAACCATTAATGGTACAAGCGATGCGGCAGATAACACCACCATCAGCTTAACGTTTGAAGACAGTGCAGGGAATATTACGACTGTTGATACGACCGTAACGGGTGGGGTATGGAGTGTCGATGCACCAACTGATTTAGCCGAAGGCGAATATACTGTCACCGCACAGGTAGATGATGGTCTAGGTAATATCGGCAGCGCCACCGAGACAGGTCAGATAGACCTTACTGGCCCGAGCCTTGTTATTACAGACAACGGTGTAGGGAACGACACCACGCCAACGATTGCAGGTACCAGCGATGCACCGCAAGGCAGTGAAGTAACCATTGTTGTCACCGACAGCAGCGGCGCAGCGCAAACAATGAGCGCCACCGTACTAGCCAATGGTACGTGGTCAATCCCTGTACCGGTAGCACTCGCAGAAGGTGCATACACCATTAGCGCGAGTGTTGAAGATGTGGCAGGCAACGACACCATCGCCACAGGCGCAGGTGAAATAGATACCACTGCACCGACACTTGTACTTACCAGCCCAGGCTCAAGTAATGACATCACCCCGACACTCAGTGGCACAAGTGATGCCGTTGAAGGCACCGTTATTAGCTTCATCGTGGTGGACGATCAAGGCAATACACAAACGTTCACCACCACGGTGGATGCCGATGGTAACTTCTCTGTAGAAGTACCGACTGCACTGGCAGAAGGGCCGTACACGATCACCGCCAACATCAGCGATGTGGCAGGAAACAGCACCGATATTACCGGCAACGGCACCATTGATACCACAGCACCAAGTGTGAGTGTGGATGCGCCAATATTAACAAATGACAGCACGCCAACTGTGACAGGCACTAGTGATGCACCTGACAGCACCATCACGGTGACGTTTACAGATGCAGCAAATGCTACTCAAAGCATTGATGTACAAACCGATGCCAATGGTAACTGGAGTGCGACACCAACAGG
>NZ_JACJDY010000051.1:0-1504 GCF_014163785.1 Pseudoalteromonas sp. SR43-7
CGTCCGCTTCACGCCCTGAGGCATTCAACAAGCTTTTTCTACCACTAAAAGAGGAGAACCTTTCTCTTTTAGTGCTTTTAAATATTTTGATTCATCATAAGCTTTTCCTGTTTTCCAGCACCTAAATAAGATCCTTACCCATTTATAGGCCAACGCTCTTATTGCCGATTGGTGTGAATTACCTTTCGCTTTTTGCTGTGCGTAATAAATGCCCGCCCAATAAGATTGCCCTACGCTTTTGGAAGCCCACTCTATAAAGCTCTGACGGACAAATTTAGAACATTGCCAGCGCCAATGTACCCAGCTCTTTTGACCACTACGCTCTGTAACTGGCGATAAGCCTGCATAGTTTTGTATTTCTTGTGCACTACTAAAACGAGATTTATCTTCCCCTAAAGCAGCTAAAAGCCTAGGAGCAAGGCAAGGGCCTGTACCAGGAAGTGAAGCAAATATTGAGGCGTCATCCATACTGGTAAAAATTGAGTTTATTTGTGAGTCGTACTCTCGAATATTGTTAATTAATACCAACATCTGTTTAGCCAATGCGATGACAAACGTTTGATAAGGTATAATTAAAGATTCGTCGTTAGTAAGAGGAATTGCCTCCTTTATAGATGCAATGCGTTCTGGGGTCTTCTTAACAGTGGGCCCTCCTCTGGAGTTTAATAGTTTGGCAACTGTATTTGTTCTAACGCGTTTCAATTCATTTAAGTTTGGGAATTTAATTAGAAAATTACAAAATAGCTCTGTATCTCTGTGTGAAAACCACTCTAAGGGCTGTGTATAATATTGCTTTAGAGCATTAATGATTCGGTTCGCATGCCTACGTTTGTCGTCTACAAGTAATCGACGTTGTTCGACAAGAAGGGCTAATGTTCTAGTTTTCTCGCTGCTTGGTTTGAGGGGGGTAATCTTCTTTGGATAATTGAGCATCATATCTAATGCTAATTCAGCGTCTGAAGGATCATCTTTTGAACCGCTAGGAAACATAGCTTGTCTGTATCGAGCAAGGGTTAATCCATGAATAGGATAAACTGTAACAAAGCTATATTTTTGCAAGGCATATACTATAGGTCCTTTATTTAACTCAACTGCAACAGCAATATTGCCTTTTACTTTTTTATGTAATCCCTCAACCCAATCATGAATTGATTCAGGTGAGTGAGAAATTACGCTGAACGCCCGAGACTCTTCGTCTTTAACCTGCACACAAATATCATGTTTTTTATCAGCCCAATCAAGGCCAACATATGCAGAAAAGTTATCATTTTTAGTATTCATGCCAAATCTCCGATTATTGAAATTTGTTATGCATTCTTTACTCTTCGAAAGAAATATAGACAGCGTTTGTAAGGCAAGCCCTGAGTATTCGTTTTGAGTAAAGTAACTCAATACTTCGAAAGAAAAGCGGTGATCATTAAATGATGATGGCACAATATTCGTAAGTAAAGAGCACATAACCTCAACAATTCAAAGTATAGATTATTAAGGTTCAAAGACTATA